>JAVBQZ010000108.1:0-2919 GCA_031548505.1 Bdellovibrionota bacterium
AAAGTTGAAGACGAACATAAAACACCATGGATTTCACAGTGGACACTACATACTATTGAGATACCAAATAACAAAATTGACGAAGTCGCCAATAAAATTAGTGAAGCATTAGACAAAGAACAAGGCGCAAGCTGGTATGCAGATTTTAGAAACGATGATTTTCATTACATAATCTTTCTAAATAAAGTTTTCAAATTAGATCGAAGTAAAAAATCAGATTATGAAGCAATGCGACAATACGGGGTCTCTATTGGCGTGCCGGATTATCAATTGCTAAATTATTATGGTTTTGATGTTCAGGAATTACAGAGGTTTTTAATTGAAGCTAAAAAACAAACTTATGCCAATCAAGCAATCGAAAAAACTACTTCATTACGCCCACATTCTAAAGATTATCATTACGAAAATGCTAAAAATGCAGGTTGGATTTATCACGACACTTACTTTGGTGGTAAAAAATTTATGGGAGAAGAAGTGGTTTATCGTGGTGAAAGTAGCCCCATCTGGGGAATGAATTATTACGGTTTTATAATTAATGATGGTTTAACAGAAGAAGCAATTGATAATGCACTTCGTCCTGCATTAATGAGAATTGGTGAAGAAATTGATATTTTGCCAGTTCGTGGTCCTAAAGAATTTATTAACAATGACTGGAAATATACTTTCACTGTTAACGGCGATATATCAAATTTTACTGGTTTAGAAGAGATATCGAAAAACAACGAAGTAGTTTATCGCTTATATTGTCATGGCGGTTTTATTGAAAAATGACAGAAATTGGCAAAGAAGAGCCGGTATGTAACCTGGAAAAACCCTATTTTTCTTTTGAATTATCGTACTTAATTTCACTCTGATTTAACAGTTGTTAGTCACGTTTAGTAAATTTTGTATCTAACCAACAGATTTGAAATAAATGTTGCTCTCTATAAATAACTAAGTCAATCGCAAAATAATACATCTAGCATCACTTTGAAATATAAAAATCATTTTTTAGAGAAATAATTCGGAATAAAAATTATCGATTGCAAGTCGAATACTTTTATAAGTTGGAATTTTTAAAATCCCAGAAGAAAAATAATAAAAAACATATAAAAACATTTTTAATACACCGGCTCTCTTTGACAGATGTTAATTTGTCTTTTTCCAAATTCACACACATCTAACAAAGAGAGCATAAACCTTTCTACCCAATATTCATTTATCCCCAAGAGACCATAAGCATTTACTATTCATTATTATTGTATTTGAAAAAAGTGTGCTGTGTGTATAGAGGCTTACAAGTTTTCCCTAGAAAAGTTCATAGCTTAAACTTAGGATTAGAAGATAAAATTAGAATTATTTGAGATTTCGCAATGTCAAACGCGCAACATTCGGCTACATTTTAGCTCTAGGGTTGAATTTAGAAATGCTTGCCAATTCTTCAAACAATTCTACTTCCCTAGCGTTCAATTCAGTTGGCATTAAAATCCGCAATTCAATAAATAAATCACCGACATCATCACCTTGTGTTAAATTTGTTCCAGAAATACCACGCCCTTTTAAACGAAGCTTTTGTCCATTTTGAACAAAATTAGGAATGGACAATTTTATTGAACCACGAGGGGTATCCACAACCAACTTACTTCCCAATATTGCCTCCCAAGGTGCAAGATTCAAAAGGATATAAACATCTTTACCACTAATTTTCCAGCGCGAATCTTCAGTAGTTTTTAATTTAGCATCTTTATCTAAAACAATTCGTGCGCCACGTTTTGCTTGCTCATCCACAAAGGCATTAAATGAATCCTTCCTATTCCTTTTTTCAATTTCATCAGGAGTAAAATGTCCTTGTTTTAAAGCATCAAACTGTTCTTTCTTAGTGGTACGTGCACCAAATAATGCATTAAAAAAATCACTTTCGCTAGTACTACCACGTTGTCCTGCTATTCGTGTGTCGTTCGTACTATTACCATAAAACATTGATTGAAATTTTTCTAAATCAATTTGATTGACCTCACGCCCAAAGTTAATCAAACTATAGTTATCATACTTACGTTTTCTCTCTACATCACCTAAGACATCATATGCTTCATTTATTTCCTTAAATTTATCTTCTGCATCTTGGGATTTATCCACATCAGGATGGTGTCTTTGTGCAAGTGTGCGAAAAGCAGAGCGAATTTCATTGGCATCCGCTGATTTCCTAACACCAAGAACGCTGTAGTAGTCTATGAATTTAACCATATTGATAATAATCTATAACTTACAGGCATATTACCAATTAAAATAACATTTGGGACTCTGGTTTAATTGGAGTAATTATGCATTATATCCCACAATCTATGAGTTCTTACCTTTTCTTAGAAACACTTTTATTAAGCCTCTAAATTTATCGCTTCCGTTAGCGGAGGTCTCAAAATTCTCCTGCGTGCCTCTTCAGCACGTTTCGCAATTTTCGGAAACGCTTCCTGCAATCGCATCAATTGATTTAAATGTTCAGCTGTTTGAGTAATTAAACGCGCTGCGTCACCTTCGGCGGCTCCACTCAGTAATAATTGAGCACGAAATTCTTGCCATGTTTCAGCTTGCAGCCAAGTAGCCACAGTATAAGACGCATTAGGTACTACATCACTATATTCCTCTGAAGAACCGGGCAAATTCATTCTACGTACGCGATGCAAAATTTCGTTAAAATCAAAAATTTCCTTTTCAGAAATTGGCGGATTTTTTGTTTTCAAATATTGACGATGTTCTTCACCACAAATTCCTGCAATTAGAATCGCTAATTTCTCTGGACTAGCATTATCAAGATACCCTGCTGCCAAAATTTCAGCCAACTCCAAAACCATACCTGTACAAATATTCGCGCTCCAATAACCTTTTTCAGAAAGTGAATATTCATTAAGATGTCCCAGTTCACGTAAACCATTAATTGTTCTA
>JAVBQZ010000140.1:0-3068 GCA_031548505.1 Bdellovibrionota bacterium
AAAATGTTGCAGCAGGAGATCTTGAGATTCCCCTTGATATGGATAGACACAATGTTTTTGGTGCCTTTACCGAGAGCTTCGATTTGATGCGAGAAGAATTAAAAGCTGCTCGTGAGGCAGAGCAACGAGCAAATAAAAGTAAAAAGGAATTGGTTGCCCAGCTTAGCCATGATATTAAGACACCCGTTGCATCAATCAAAGCAGTCTCGGAGTTACTTGCTATCAAGACCGTAGGAGAAACCAAAACGAGTCCAAATGATAAAAATCACTTAGACACAATTGGGAAAAAGGCAGATCAAATAAATACGTTGATAACCAATATGTTTAATGCTACGTTGGAAGAGTTACAAGAATTAAAAGTACAACCAACGGAACAAAGTAGTAAAGTCTTGTATGAAATAATAAATTCAGCCGATTATTTTGACAAAATCAAAGAGGTTCATATTGATGAGTGCCTAATCTATGTGGATGTTAACCGTTTGACCCAAGTCATTGACAATGTTGTGAACAATTCATATAAATATGCAGGAACGGATATAAAACTGACTTCCTATTGTGACACAAAACGTCTTGTTGTTGAATTTATTGATTTTGGCAGTGGTGTAGATCCTGATGAGCTACCGCTTTTGTTCAACAAGTTTTATCGTGCCCCAAATGCACAAGGGAAAACAGGAGCAGGATTGGGACTTTATATCTCTCGTTATTTGATGGAGAAGATGAATGGGGAGATTGTATGTGAAAATACCCAAGACGGGTTTAAAGTTGTACTAATGATTCCGTTGGTATGATTTAAGAATTGGTTAAGGAGTTTTTTAAAGACCTGTTAAGAATCGTTTGATAAAATAAGATTGTAACTAAGGTGAATTATCTTAGTATAATCTTATTTTTTATCTTATAGTAAAGGAGCAGTTTATGAGTAATGTAATTATTAAAACAGAAAAACTATGCAAAACCTTTTCCAATGGAGGGATTCAACAACATGTTTTGAAGAACTTAGATATTGAAATCTATGAGGGGGATTTTACCGTAATCATGGGCTCATCAGGAGCAGGAAAATCAACACTGTTATATGATCTATCAGGGATGGATAAACCAACACTAGGAAAAATCAAAATATTTGATACCGACATAACCTCATTGTCAAATGACCAACTTGCAGTTTTTCGCCGTAAAAACTGTGGTTTCGTTTTTCAGCAAATGTACTTACTTGACAATATGAGTGTCCTCGATAATATTCTTGCTTGTGGACTACTTGTCAGCAAGAATAAACGTGAAGTCAGTGAGCGAGCGAAGAAACTTCTCTTACAGGTTGGTCTAACAGAACATATTTGGGGCAAGTTTCCATCCCAACTGTCTGGTGGCGAAGCACAAAGAGCGGCTATTATTCGGGCACTAATTAATCAGCCCCAAATTATTTTTGCGGATGAACCAACAGGTTCATTGAATTCAGCCGCAGGTACAGCTGCATTAGATGTATTGACGGAGCAAAATAAAAATGGTCAAAGCATTGTAATGGTTACACATGATTTGAAATCAGCAAGACGCGGTAATCGCATTTTATATATGAAAGATGGAGTGATTTATGGAACTTGTGATTTGAATAAATATGAGAGCAATAGTCAAGAGCGTCATGAAAAATTACGATCATTTCTAATTGAAATGGGGTGGTAAAAATGAATAAAATATTTATGCTTACCATAGCAAATATCCGAAAAAGTAAAGGACATACAATCTCACTTGGGATTATGTTTGTGATTGCAGCCTTGATGTTTAATCTTGGCTTGCTGATGTTCCTCAACTATAATTCATACTTCGATAAGATGACAGAAGAATTAAATATAAGTGATTGTTATATCACAGTTCCATATAAATACTATGATGATAGTGTATTAGATTTTATTAAAAATCATAGCAATGTAAAAGAGACGGCAAGCGAATCTTTTTTACCTCAGGAAGTATCAATAATAGCAAAAAATGATAAAGAATTTCAAAAAAATATGGTGTTTTTCAATGCGGATATAAAAAGGGATATCGCAAAAATAAAATTTATTGGTGAGCATTTACCGCTAAATGATAATTCTATTTACTTAGGATATTATTTTAATGCTGGGTGGGGATACCAAATCGGTGATACCATAAAAGTAGATTTTGGTGGTGGGGAAAAAGAATATGCCATTCAAGGATTTATCGAAGATACTTTTTTTGCAACACCTGAAATTGGTTTTTTGAGTGGCTATTTATCAGACAATGAGTTTCAACGTTTGTCCAAAATATCGGAAAAGAAATGTGTGATTTTTTATACAAATTTACATAAGGATATCACTACCGTAGAAACAGAAGTAAATGAATATATTGTAAACAATGTTAGCGCTGAAATTGGTAATGGTGTAAATCTTACCAATGCTGTTTGGTGTATGCATCTGACAATGTGTAAACTGGGTAGAACAATGATGGCTAGTCTAGTTGCCGTAATACTAGTTGCAATATCGGCAATTATTGTTATTATTTGCACTATTGTAATACGCTTTCGAATAAAAAATAGTATCGAAGAAGATATGGTGAAAATTGGTTCGTTAAAAGCAATCGGTTATACAAGCAGGCAAATTATTTCTTCAATTATGTTACAATTTTTAATAATTGCGATTATCGGAGGCGTGATTGGTATTGCGCTTTCATACAGTGTTTTGCCTGGGGTATCTGAATCTTTGGCACATCAATCGGCACTTAAATGGGAGCAGGGAATTGATCATTTGGATAACATCATATCCTTGGCAGTGATTCTGTTATTAGTGACATTGATTTCTTTTACATCGACACGGAGAATAAGAAAACTCAATCCTGTTATTGCACTTAGGGGTGGTATTCGGACACACAATTTTCGGAAAAACCATTTGCCGCTTGAAAAAACAAAGGGTGCCCTTAGCTTCATTTTAGGAATGAAATTAATATTACAAAATAAAAAACAAAGCGTAATGATTTTTATCATTACACTGGCAATCACTTTTACAGGTGCTTTTGCGTTAATTATGTTTTACAATACGGCGATTGATACGACTACTTTCGCGGCG
>JAVBQZ010000134.1:0-10298 GCA_031548505.1 Bdellovibrionota bacterium
TCATCAGGATGGTATGTTGAAAAATCGCCAGACCTACGAAATAATGACTCCTGAAAGCGTAGGTGTTGAAAAGACAGATTTGGTGCTTGGTAAACATTCCGGACGGGCAGCTTTAAAAGATAAATTAGTTTCTTATTCAATTGCTTTGAATGATGATGAATTAAACGATGTATTCTGCAAATTTAAACAACTGTGCGATTATAAGAAAAATATTTCAGATGGCGATGTATTAGCACTTGTTAGTGGTTGATTTCTAAAGAATCCGCTTTCCCATTTGGGAGAAGCGGATTCTTGTAAGAGTAATGCTATAATAACATATGCAAAATTTTTATAAATTTAAAAATTCACGTTATCGCCGCTGAACGTAATTAATTATATAATCTTCTAAATTTTCTAAATACCTCTGCTCTTTTTGTTCACGGGTGATAGTTTCGGGCATCGTGTTAGGATTTATATCTTTGATTGACGATAAACAATTTAAGTCTGAGCACAAACAAAGACTCAAAGTATTGTTATCCGATATTTGTCTAGAAAACATTGCCATTTTAGAAAGTGATTTTACAGACAAACACCACGCGCACATACAAACCTTATTTGATTTCGATTTAGGGTTTGATCTATCCATCATGAACGCAATTGGCGTCACACCATTATTATAAAAAACATATCCAATATGCCCTGACGGATGTATCCACGCCACGACCTGTTCTTTCTCAAGATCAATTTCTTTATTCGTTATTGTTGGTGGAACCCAAAGCTTCTTTCTATCTTTTTTATTAAACAAAGTTTCCACAAATTCTTTTTGATTTTCCATATTAAGCCCTATCTATTAGATATTTTACACCAAGGAAAGGAGTGGCTATGCAACAAGCCTTGAATAAAACTCTTATATACCGAAAATATAAACCACTAGTTTTATTACCATTTATTAATCTAAAACTCAAAAGAGACATTTTTTTTACATAAAATGAAACATTTTTTTACAAAATGATGATAATATTTATGAGAATTAACTTTTAGGTTTTATAAATTTTTCGAGAGGTAAATAGTTATGGGTGAATACGAAATTCTATACAAAATGTTCGGTGCTCTCCAAACACTTGAACGTTCACTTCAAATCAGCAAAAGAACAATTGAAATTAATATCTCAATCCCAGAACGAATAACTAAAAATGTTTTCGAGCAAGAACGTATTATTCGTGAAATGCAAAAAATTTCTAACATAGTACAAGCAGAATTTACAACAAAAGAAAGTTCAGAATTAAACAAATTAGTCAGAATGTTTTATTCTTTACATTATATGGTTAGCCCTGAAATTACTTCGACTTTAGAAGAAATTAATGGCAGCATTATTAGTAACGATTTATTAAATAACAGCGAACAAACAGTAACTTTGCAGTAATGCAAGTTGAAATTTGAAAACCTAAACCGTTTAAGAGCCCTGTTGCTACCTCTCTCAGCAACAGGGCTCTTTTTTTTTGCATCCTTATATTTTTTTTAATAAAAGTTATATGCTTATTTATTAGAATTATATGTTATATTGAGAACTAAGCCGTTCATGAAACTCTGTTATTTGACCTATGCTCCTTAAAAATTCACGAAGCTATAAATTATTTAAATACCCGGCAATAAACGCTGATTGTAATGCTCTAACTTCATTTTTAAAATAAACATGATCACAAAAAATATTTTCTCTTAATGAGTTAGTAAAACTGTATAAATCTAAAATGAATATACCTTTTTTATTCATGATCTCATTTGCAGCCTCATTATAAATCAACAAATCTTTATTAAATCTAAAGAAACCTTCTTGTCTTGAATTATGTATCTTTTCATCGAATGGTGTTGATGTAACCCAAATAAGTTGATTGGCCATTAAGTTAGCAACGTCAATGATTTTATTTATATTCGATACATAAGTTTCTTTAGTTGTTTGTATATTTCTCGATTCTCTATCTACTCTAATATCATGCAGCCCACAATTGATCATTAAAACATCATACTTAACATTATTTAAATTCTCCTCTTGTAGATATCCTAATACCATATTGCTATCTCCTGCATTATCTCCAGTTGGTTTATCTAAATCAGATAATGTTTGTTGTATTCCTCTTTTCCTATCATAATTAAATTTATTAGAAATCATTGTTCTTAAATATACTCCTGTTACTTGAGTTTTCCTAAAAAGCGTTTGTGATTTTTACAAACGTTTTTCTTGTTTGGTTATCGCTTCGCGATGCTATTGTTATTATAAACAGGAGTATATTTGTATATGGCTCCGCTAACGCTCCGCATACTCATGCTCCAAAAGGGTTCAAAGAAATCGGGGAAACTCAAGGAGCATGAGTATATAGCCCATAATGTATGGAAATACTATCCCCGATAACAAATAAGCTTCTTTTCAATTTAAACGCTCCTATTATAAACCTTGCTTCATGCTTAAAATTATTTGTAATATTTAAATAGCTGACTACTATTTGTGGATGACTAATATCTAAATTTTTTATCCCTAAAATATTCTAAAAATAATCATCAGCATAATATAGACTTTACTTGCTTTAAATGTTTGAAAAAATGGCAAAGCAGCGTTTATTGCCAAAATTTACATGATTATTTATATTATGGGGGTTTATTGATTAGGTAAATTTTTATGTAATTTTCTCTTTCATTTTTGAAAAACTTCTGTTATGCGCCGGCGCCTTTCGGTATGCTATAAAGTTAGGATTTGTGCAAAACAAATGAAGCACAAAGAATTTGCTAGTTACTTTTGGTATACGAAATCTATTCTTATTATATGCCCGGGTGGTGGAATTGGTAGACACACAGGACTTAAAATCCTGGGGCTGGAAACGGCCGTACGAGTTCGATTCTCGTCCTGGGCACCATCTCTCTCTAGTAGTTCAAATAATATGTCTAATTTTCATCCGCATTATTTACGAAATATTTCCCATGAACTTCGTAATTCTCTTTCTATAATTAGTGGAGTTATTAACGATTGTCTAGCAGGTTACAATTTACAGAAAGATGATTTTAATGATGCTATTACACAAGTCGAGAGGCTAAAAAAATTATCAGCCGAATTAGAACAAATAGCGGATAATTCAGGCGAAGTTGAGATAATAAATCCTTGATTTAGTAATTTTCTTTCTTTTCCATTTTGTTATATTTATCAAACAATTCAAGGCAGACTACGCGGTCGAGCTCATATAAGTTCTCTAATTTTTCACGGTCAATATTCAGTATTTCATTAAAACGTTTGTCACGAAATCCAATTATTTCGTTGTCTTGGATTGTGCAACCATAATAGATATTTCTTATATTTGCCCAAAGCAGAGCACATAGACACATTGGGCAAGGTTCGCCTGTAGTATAAATGTCGCAGTCATTTAATTTATACGTATCAAGGTTTTTACATGCATCGGTAATCGCTATCATCTCACCATGCAAAGTTGGGTTTTTATCTATGGTCACCCTATTATGGCCACGACCGACTATCTTATCATCTTTTACAATAACTGCTCCGAATGGACCACCATGGCCATTTTTAATACCAACCTCAGCTTCCTTTATTGCTTCTTTCATAAATTTGCTGATCATATAATTTATCCTAAGTATATGTTTAAAAAAGAGCGAGTTGTTCGTAAGTATTTAGTTGATAATGGATAATTACTAGCCCCCATCTCCCAATACGATAAATTGAGGATAAAATTGTTAATTGCGAATTATTTATTTGATGCTACGGAAGAGAGGAGGGGAGGGGGAGCAACTTGGTTTTTTCTTGGAAAACCAAGTTGCGTGAGTTTATTTTTAATTTTTAAGCGTTGTATCAATATCATAGAATACGCCAGCGCTATCTATCGTTCTCTCCATAGGCATTGGTCTAACCTTTACTTGTGAAATAGCATTAGGCGACGTCGTTATTTCAAAATATTGGTTATTTGTTTGAATTGGGCGAGCAGCTACTTCACGTTGTTTTTGCTTTTCTATTTGCTGTGAATCTTTACTCGGATCATAAACATAATTCCTATTAATTCTTTCAGCAGATATTCCTGTAGGTACAAACCCATCTGCAATCCTTCTGCTACTATTAGGCAGGTAATTAGCCTTTTTGGCAGACGGTAGGTCACAGACATCTGTCTTTGTGGACGGTGAAGCATACATATCACTAACTTTAACAATTCTATTATTGTCTTCGTCATATACTATATCATAATTTGCAACACTAAACTTACGTTGTACAGGAACAACTACAACGCTTTCAGATTTAACTTCTGTTACAGATGCTGGTATTCCTTTGTCATCAGTCACAATAGATAGTGATTCTGTTTTTGAATCTTTTATATCCAAATCTCCTGAAATTGTTTCACTAGTTTGTGTTTGTGTAATAAGATTATCAACAATTTGTGTATCAAGTTTAGTCGTTGTGTCGCTTGAAGTATCTTGATCGACAGACGCATCTGTTCCAACATCTTTAACAGTTTTACTTTTTGTTTGTGCAATTAATTTTTTATCGTTATCTGGAATAATTTTTTGAGCTAATGTTTTTACTTTACTATTAAAATTATCTGCAAAATCAGTTTTCGTAACAAGAATGAAGGCCAAGGCAACAATTGAAACTGAAATTACAACAAGAGAGAGGATTAAGATAGTTTTTGAATATTTCATAAAGATACTTCCTAAATGTTTTTAATTTGAAATGAATTTTAAAAGCCCAAAACTACGACGCCATCCTATATACTCATGCTCCATGAGTTTTCCCCTTTTCTTAGAGCCCTTTAGGAGCATGAGTATGCGGAGCGCCAGCGGAGCCATATACAAATATACTCCTGTTTCTGATAACAATAGCATCGCGAAGCGATGACAAAACAAGAAAAACGTTTGTAAAAACTACAAACGCTTTTTAGGAAAACTCAAGTAACAGGAGTATATACTAAAGTAGGTTTCTTTTCAATGTAGCAAGAAATATGGGTGATCTGTGTCTCAAGATACAAAGTATTGTTCCATGCCCTATAAAAAATCTATTGTTTTCAAATAGATACGTTGTAATATTCATTAAAATATGGTTTTTGCCGATATATACTCATGTGACTTGTTTTTTTTTGAAAAAACCAAGTCACAATTAACAATGCACAATTCCCATCCCCACCCTCCGCTAAATAAGGTCGGTTTAAGACTGTGAATTATTTATTTGCTTGTTGTGGTGGGAGGGAGAACAATTGTACACTGTGAATTGATTTAAAAGAAAACTCAAGTAATAGGAGTATATGACATGCCAAAAATCCCAGTTCGTTTAAAATTTCTTGGTGGCGCACAAACGGTCACAGGTTCAAAATATTTATTGGAAGTTGAAAACGAAAAGTTACTCGTGGACTGTGGTTTGTTTCAAGGACGCAAAGAATTACGTTTGCGCAACTGGAAAACTCCCGAATTTAATCCAAGTGAAATCACAGGTATTGTTGTTACTCACGCACACCTTGACCATACTGGATACTTACCGGTGCTTGTAAAATATGGTTATCGCGGTCCTATTTATGCAACGTATTCGACGCAAGAATTAATGGAATTGATTTTGCTTGATGCAGCATATCTACAAGAAGAAGAAGCACGTTATTATAACAAAACTAATTCATCAAAACATAAAGAGGCAAAGCCACTTTTCGACACGAAAGACGCAAAAATGGCATTGAGCTTGGTACGCCCATTTCCTTTTGAAAAACAAACAGAAATTTCAAAGTATTTTAAAATTATGGCAACGCCAGTTGGTCATATTCTCGGCGCATCCGCTATAACAGTAGAAACTTGTGGCAAACGGATAACTTTTTCCGGCGACGTTGGTAGTTATAATGTACCAATTTTACGTGATCCATTTTCGGTCGAGTTTGGTGATCTAGTTTTATGCGAAGCCACTTATGGCAATAGAATTCACGATAAAACAAATATCCTAAATGATACAGCTGATATTATCAAACGTGCACTAATTTCTGGCGGACCAATAATTATACCATCCTTTGCAGTTGGACGGACGCAGTTAATTTTATATTATATTTCAAAATTAGAAAAGCATGGCCTGCTACCTATTATTCCAATATACGTTGATAGTCCTATGGCATGCCACTGTTCTACAATTTATCGTAAACATCAAAATGAGTACAACGCTGAGACATTAAAACGGCTAAAAGAACGTGATGTGCCGCTTGAAACAGCAAAAACAACTTTTTGTGAAACACGGCAACAATCAAAACAGTTAAATTATGTTTCTGGTTCACGAATAATAATTTCAGCGAGTGGAATGTTAACCGGTGGTCGAATATTACATCACGCACTAAATTTCCTACCGAAAGAAGACGCAACATTTATTTTTGCCGGTTATCAAGCAGAAGAAACGCGCGGAAGGAAAATCATAGACGGTGAAGAATCTATTAAAATTTTTGGTTCGCAAATTCCAATAAAAGCACGGATCGAGCAATTCCACGGTTTTTCGGCACACGCTGATCGTGATGAATTAATTAAATGGCTTGCAAGTTCTGGGACGACGCCTGGACAATTAAAAGTTGTACATGCAGAAGGTTCAATAGCAGATGATTTTTGTGAGCATGTTAAAAAAGAATTGGGATGGAAGGTGAGTGTTGCTCAACTTGATGAAGAGATGGAGATATAGTCAATCCTCTTGAATTTTCCTGCATCTTGAATAACATCGTGTAAAACTTATATACTCATGCTTCTTGAGTTTTCCTGATTTCTTTGAACCCTTTTGGAGCATGAGTATGCGGAGCGCCAGCGGAGCCATATACAAATATACTCCTGTTTATAACAACAATAGCATCGCAAAGCGATAACCCCAAACAAGAAAATGCTTGTAAAAACTACAGGCACTTTTTCAGGAAAATTCAAGTAACAGGAGTATATAATGCACAATTTACAATGCACAGTTCACAATTCCCAGCCCTACCTCCCCAGAAACAAAATACAATAAATGGAGAGAGAACTGTAATTGTAGAACTTCCAAACAATATCGTGAACGATAGAGATAAATCTTAAATTAAATTAACCCAACGCGTAATTTCGGCTTTTAATTCTTCCTTAACCGGTCCTATATCGCCTTGATGAACAAAAGCAGAAGCTTGAATATGACCACCACCACCAAATTTAGCAGCTATTTGATTGACGTCCACACGCTTATCTTTTGAACGTAATGAAATTTTCCATAATCCGTTACTGTTTGGACGAACAATTACTGAAACAATTACACCAGCAGCAGAACGACAAATATCTGGTAAAACGTCTGTATCGCCATCTTTCGCACCAAAATTATCTAAATCTTCACGCGTCAAAAAAATCAAGGCGCCACGCCCATCTGCAAAATATTTGATGTCAGATAAGCACATACTTTCCAAAGATAAAATTCTAGGTGGTTTAGAATAGTACAAATTATTGGACACAAGCTCCGGATTAGCACCACAGTTCAAAAGCCCAAGCGCAGTTTCAAAAGCAATATCATTTGTATTGCTAAATCTAAATGAGCCACAATCATCCATCACACCTGCAAATAAAAGATTCGCCATTTCAGAAGTTATTCTAATTTGCATTTCATTTAATAAATTAAATACAATAGAACTTGCAGCCGGATGTTCAGGCGATACATAAGCAATGTCAGCCCAACTTGTATCTGAAGAAATATGATGATCAATACTAATTATTTTTCCGTTTTGAGCTAGTAAATTGTCATTAAAACACGCCAAACGTTTTTTATTTGAAGTGTCCAGTGCGAGAACCAAATCGAATTTTTCGTCTTTTGCAAGTTCATAATGAATTGGGACATTTTGCATCAAATTTTTTATTTTATAACCAGGTTCTTGCTCCAATAATAATTTAGCATTCAAACCAATTGAAGTTAAAGCAAGCAATATTGCAGAACTTGAACCAAGCGCATCCGGATCCGGACTTACATGTGCCAAAATTAAGATATTTTCTGCTTGTTTAATAATTTTTGAAATTTCTTGTAAAGTAGACATAGGATGTATTTAAAATAAAAATTTTAATTTCGATTACGATTTACACGGCGAGATGTAATATGTTCTTGGGGATTTTGTTGATTGTTTTCATCTTCCGCAAGATTATGATTATAATTTAAAATCGAGTCAATAAATTCTTGTGCAACGAATGGTTTTAAATCCTCTAAATTCTCACCAACACCAATAAACCTAATTGGTAAATCAAGCTCGGTTTTTATTGCTAAAATAATTCCACCCTTTGCGGTCCCATCACATTTCGTGACAACCAAACTGTTCAAATCAATCGCTTTGTTAAAATCACGCGCTTGTTGCAAAGCATTTTGTCCAGTTGTCGCATCAACAACCATTACCACTTCAAGTAATGCATCTGGGGCTTCACGTTTAATTAAATTTCCCAAGGCTTCTAGTTCAGCCATTAGATTATTTTTATTATTAAGACGCCCGGCTGTATCAATCAACATTATATCAAATTGTTTCTCGCGCATCTTTTTAATTGCGTCATATACAACTGCTCCTGGTTTTTTACTTTGTTCATCATAAATAATCTCTACATTGCTACGCAATCCCCAGATTTGCAACTGCTCAGTCGCAGCTGCACGAAAAGTGTCTCCAGCAACTATTAAAACATTTGAATTTGCATCTTTAAAGCGCGCCGCAAATTTTCCAACTGTCGTGGTCTTACCAACACCATTAACACCAACCATTAAAATAATTGATGGGCGTCCATCACGAATCGCTGACAATAATTTATCTTCAGAATAACTATCATCCAAAATATTTGTCATAATGCCAGCCAGTGCATTAATAAGATCGTATTCTGATAAATCCGGATTTTGTATCGCTAAATCTTTTAACTTTTTAATTAACAAATTTGAAACCGCTAAGCCAAAATCACTTGCAATTAAGAGTTCCTCTAGTTTTGAATAAAATTCAGCATTAATACTTTGTTTTCCTCGCCATAACGAAACCAAGCCTGAAAAAAAACTATCTCTAGTTCTTTTCATGCCTTGCGCTAAGGTCTTCGGTACAGAATGAACAGTTTCCTTTTTGAGTTCCGGTGCCTGAACAGGTTTAGGTTCCAATACCTTTTCGCCGACAGTGGTTTCTGGCGCATTAACTTCAAACGGAATATTGCTTCCAATTTTTTTATGTTTCCCTTTACTTACTTCAAGTATCCCATTTTTATCTCTCAGGCTTGTTAACAAAAAATCGTCAATCTTTTCGAAACGCTTATTAAACTCATCATCTTTCTCCTTTCGTTCAATAGTCAACTTCTGGACTTTGTTAGATAGATCACCAACTTTTATTGAGATACTAGAAACTGAATCATTTAATTTCTTCAAATTTATAGTTTGCTGACTTTTAGTGCGTTTTATTGCACCTATTGAAACTATGAGTGCCAACAAAGATATAATTGTAGAAATAGAGAGCAAAAGTATAATAAGTTCTAATGTAGACATAGCATTCCTTGTTTATAAATATAATAAGTACAGACGTGATGTAGCAAGTCCCTGCTACAATACCTAAAAATCTTCCGCAAACAAGCAAGGCAAAAGCTCATACATTTACCCGTATATGAGCACTTTTGCAGGCCAACCCTTACACATAATCAAATGAAGTATATAGTGGGGATTTTTAGATGTTATACAACTGATATGAAGTATTTTTTAGGTAGTTCTTCTGTAAAATATTTTTCTATCCTTTCTTTATATTTCGTTTCAAAAATTTTATTGCGAATTCCTGCACGGAATTCTTTATCTTCAGCAACAGTAGTAAATTTTGTTAACAAATACATGATATAAATTCCATCCTTTGTTTTAATTGGTTCACTTACTTCGCCAATATTCAATTCTCTAACCGAATCTTGCAATTCTTCTTTTATATCATCAGGGAAAATATAGCCTAAATCGACATAATTATTAGCATCAAATTGAATTAAACTTACATTTTTTGGCGCATTACTTTGAATATTAGAAGTCGCCTCAATATTTGAAATTGCCACTTTTATATTTTTAACAAATAATCTTAGACGGGACAAGGCGTCATCTTTCTCTTTTGTTCCCATTTCCGGCAAAAATTTATAATATAATTGTTCGACATGTATTTGCCCACCCTTTGGAATTTCAGTAGGGTTAGCCTCTAGGTATCTATCAATATCTGCTTCCGAAACACTTACAGAATTACGAACAATCATGCTCATAATCTTATTTTTATAAATATCGCGTTTTACCTGTCCTTTATAAACTTTTAAATTTAATCCACGTGATTTTAGAAGATCGTCAAACT
>JAVBQZ010000050.1:0-7909 GCA_031548505.1 Bdellovibrionota bacterium
ATTACTTAATCAAAAAATATACAATAGGAAATTTAACTCTTAAGATGTAAAAATGTGGTTATTAGTGGAAGTAAAAACATCAAATGGAAATTTTAATAGCCATGTTCAGTATCTTAAACTATAGGGTAACAGTTTCGTGAAAATGTTTTGTTATATCATCAAGTCTGCTATTTTTAATTGTCAATGTCTTTTGTAGTTAATGATTTATTCACTTGTTGATATATTTTATATACTAACCTCTTAAGAACAATGGGTAATTTCGTTATAAAATTATATTTTGTAAAGAAGCCACAAAGGTAACCTTATAGATTCTCCATCTCATATCCTTCCTTAGGTAAAAATCTTATTTTTTTAATAATTTATTAATTTTATATATTTTAATTTAAAAAAAACTATGCTAGGGCGCGTCCCCGTATTTCACTAGGAAACACTGAATTCATAGAATCCATATAAATTAAGCATCATTAGGTGTTTTGTTGATTTATCATGGACTTTATTTTTTTGTATAATTCTTTAAAAAGTCATAAAGTTCGTCTTGATTATTTATTTTTTTATTAAAATTAAATCTTTGATTATTTTCTAAGTTTTTTTTATTTGGAGGATGCAATGCTTCGTTCATTATTAACTTTAGTATTAGGTGCGTTTTTAGTAACTTCTTGTTCTGACATCTGCAATGATGCAAGTTTGGAAAGAAGCAATGATGAAGAGGTAATTCCAGTTGCTGTTCCTGGCTACGTTATTAAAGATGTATATTTTGCGTTTGACTCTTCTACTTTAACACCTGTTGCGAAATCAACTTTGCAAGAGGCTGCTAACTGGTTAAAAGCAAATTCTTCTAGAGTTGTTGTTGTTGAAGGGCATTGCGATGAGAGAGGAACTGTAGAGTATAACTTAGTTCTAGGCGAAAAAAGAGCACGTGCTGCTTATGATTACTTAGTTGGTTTAGGTGTTAGTGCAAACCAAATGAGCACAATCAGCTACGGCGAAGAGTTCCCATTAGACCCAGCTCACAACGAGTCAGCTTGGGCTAAAAATCGTCGTGTTCATTTCGCTATAAAGTAAGCGAAGTTGATACAGTAATTATGTACAAGCAAAGTAGTTTGTTTGTACATAATGAATATAGCAACCACGCTAGGCATTGAGCTGGTGGAAGTGTTGCAAAAATAAGAAACCTGTTGTGCATTGTTTATGATGTTCAACAGGTTTTTTTTGTATGTGACGTCTAGAAATACATACATTTACCTGGTGTTCGTACTCTAAATCTAAGAGAATTTTTAAAACTTTTATTCAAGAACTAAGACTATCTTCTTTACACTAAACTATTATGAACTACCGATTCTTTGCTTCTATCTTAACTTTCTTTGCTTTCACGATTTTTTTGCCTTTTGCAAACTGCGCTATTGCTAGCACGTCTGATGAATTACGTAATCTCGCTGTAAATCAAGCGGAGCTTGTTTCCAGAATCCAAGATATGCAAAATACTATTGCGCAACTTACAGGTCGTGTTGAGGATTTGGAATTTAAATTGAAAGGTCAAACACAGCAGATTGAGAAACAATTAAGTTTAGTAAGTTCTCGTGTTAAACCACCTGAGGGTGTGAATGAAGAATGGTTAGTTAATGACGAAGAAGCGTTGAAAATGAATAATAGTGAGAGTGGAAAATTGTATAAGTCTGCGCTTTCAGCACTACGTACCGGAGATTTTGCAGTTGCGATTCAAAGTTTTGATGCTTTTACAAAACGATATCCTAACACAGCATATACTGATAATGCACTTTATTGGGCTGGTTTATCGGCAGAACTTATGGGAGATTATGATCAAGCAGTGGTTTATTTAAGCGAAGCTTATCAGAAGTTCCCTGCTGAGGATTTTGCGCCAATCGCCCTATTCCAAATTGCTAACTGTTTTCAAAAATCAGGTAACTATACTAATCAAAAATTGATGCTTCAAAAACTAATTGATGATTATCCTAAAAGTGCACAAGCAAAAGAAGCAAGTAATAAATTAAAAAATAAGAAATAATTATTTTGATGATGATGTTATTGATGCTAGAGCACTGGTAAGTGCACTTTGTGCCGATTGCATATTAGAGGTTATTTGTTCTAAACGTGCAAACATTAATTTCATTTTCATTGCTTGATCACTAAGCAACTGTTCGAGCTGTTCAATACGTTCTTGCATTTGTTTATTTGAACTTTCAGTCGTTGTAATATTAGTCAATAAGATTCCGCCAAACTTGCTATATTCATTTAATATACTACCTGTATTACCAAGTCCATCGACTAGATTTTGCGTTAAGCGTTCTGCGCTTGTTGGGTTAGTTTTGTAAGCTTCTTCAAATTTACTTTCATTAAAACTAAGTGTGCCATCTTTATTCGTTGTAATTCCCAAGTCAGCAAGAATTCTGACATTGCCCATTTCTTCGCCGGATGTTATGCCTTGCAACTTTGTTTTAATCGAACTTATCAATTCCTCGTCTATACGGGTTTTAGCGAGCGATGAATAAACTAAAGCTGTACTACCTGATGAAGTTGTTGTTTGTGAAATCGTGCTATTCTCTTTGCTATATTTTATTATTTCATTAATTTGATCGACAATACCTTTTACGGTATCTTTCACATCCTTTAAATCTGTTTCAGCTGTGAACTTGATTGGTGTTGAACTAGCTTCTTTTAACTCAATTGTTATTCCTGGAAAAACATCGGTAATTTTATTACTTGAACGTGTAATCGTACCTATACCATCAAGTTCTATAATTGCATCTTTTGCCTGATAGGTTGTGTAGAGGGTAGATGGATCTACACCTAATGCTGAATTAATTTCAGCAGGGAATTCTAGAGCAATAGTCCCTTTATCGGTTCCTTCCTCAGCACCCTGAATTGTAAGTGTATATTCTGGATTTGCGCTAGTGCCAGTGTTAATGACTGTACCAGTGATTTTGCCATTCGTGATTTCATTAATTTGTTTAGACAAACTTTGCATTGAAGTTGTATTATTGATTGGAATTTCCCATTCTTGTTTATTTTCACCATTACCAAGTGAGACTTTAATCGTTAGCTCAGGTGTATCGTCAGGGCCAGGCAAAGACGGTATGAGAGGTTCAGTATTTGATGACATTTTGCTATTGAAAGTAATGCGTCCTTGGGTGGCAAGTTGTGTGACTGTGAATTGTGCTGACATTACAGGAGCATTATTTGCCGCAGTAATATTTGCAGCGTTTGCTGGAACAACATCAACTTTTTTTGTGGCAATGCTGCCGAAAGCGCTGGTTTTTGATTTTAGCGAATTAAATAGCGCGAGAAGTTTGCTATTTATTTCTGTTATCGCGTCATTTTGATCATTATTTGCGGTAACTTTTTTTGTAAGTGGTGTGATTAATTGAGCACGTCGTGCTGCGATTGTTGCTTCAATAATTGCAGAAGAATCTATACCTGATGCTAAACCGCTAAAACTTATTTCGCCAGCCATAAAATTTAATAATAATTGTAAGTTTATAAAGATATTATTCGCCTACGCATGGTACAGAATAGGCAAAAATTTCCTACTATTTGTGTTGTAGGCAATAGATGCAGGAATCGTGCCAAGATGTTTTTATGGGACAATTATGAATTGTGTGTTTAGTAGGGAGGAACAATGGGCAATTGTATATTGTCGTTATTTTTGGGATCACTGGCGCAGGGCTCTTTTTATAACAGGTCTTCTGCGGAAGGTTGAACTTATTGAACATCGTCGAAAAATTTTAAATTATATCAACGGTACTTTATAGACTAACACTCCTTCCTGAAATGGTTTGATGCTTGCATCAATTTTGCCAAGTGGGGAAATAATGGAGGATAAACCGGTATTTGTAGCGCGTACTAAATATTTACCTGTTTCAACTGTGCGCCACATTGCAAGCAGATTATGCTGGCTTTGCGCAACGCTTTCACCATACCAAACATCATTTGTGAAATTAACTAAAATATCAGCACCATTATTTTTCATTGTTTTTGCAAGACTAGGAATTAAATCTTCATAACAAATTAAAATGCCAACAGATATAGTTCGCTTATCATCAACTTTAATTTTTATAGGTATATCAATAACACCTTTATCTAAATTTCCTGATTGCGGACTGAAGCTTCTAAGCGATGGGAAAGTTTTTTCGTAAGGTAAATATTCACCGAAAGGCATTAAAATTTTCTTGTGGTATAAGCCTGCAAATTCAATATTATAATCAAAACCAAAAACAGAATTAAAATACATTTCATTTTGAAAATCCATGTCGCGAAAACTTGCACCACCAAAAATAAACGCCGTATCTGTGCTAATGTTGAAACGTTTTATTAATTCTGTATCAATTTCCCAATCATCATTATAGTTATTTCTTGTTTCACGCATCCAAGTATTAATTGCTGATTCAGGTAGGATTAAAAGTTCGGCATCAAGGTTTTTGGCTTCTTGAATTAGGTGCTGATAAGTAGGAATAATCGGTTTTGTGCCATTAATATCAAGGTTTGCTTGAATCACAGCGATATTTAATTTGTCACTAGCATCAATTTTATTTGTGATTTGGAGATTATGCCAATAACCAAATCCATTTATGGCAATAAAGGATAAACAGGAAATTGCAATAAGTGATTTTTCAGGAATTTTTAATGATGAACGATTGAGCCTCTCAATATGTAATGCGCGTGAGCCGATTGATAGACGTTTGAGCATAATACGTAAAATTTCAAACCACCAAAGTATAATGAAAGAAAGAACGGATAGAGGTAAAACAGACGCAGTGGCGGAAAATGTATTCCAGCTAATTAGAGGTAAAGCGAGATGCCAGGGGAATAAACGAGGAATAAATTGTTCTGTTAATGCCCAGGCAAGTGGGAATGCCAGTAATGTTTTTTGTAAAAAGGTCTGTCTTTGAAAAACTTTGTAAAGTAAGCCACAAAGTACAAGTTGGATGCTTGAAACAATGCAAAATAAAATAAACAAAGATAAGGCTAGTGGATATGGAAAGCCACCGAACAGTACAAGCGTATCGGTAAGCCAATAACATGCTACAAGGTGGGCAGTCACTCCCCAAACAAATAAGCGATAACATAATTTAGTTTTAATTTTATTAATACTTAGTACTAATAAAAAAATTGCAACTAAACACTCGATGGCGTTTAGGGCTAGGTTGTTCCCGAAAGTTGAGATAGCAAATAAAATGGCTGAAGTGATTAGTAATATCATAATGGAGCGTCTGATGGCGCATATGGTGGGTCAATAATTTGGTTAGCGTCATTTAGTTCAGGATTAATTGGCTTGTTAGTATTTTGAATATCGTGCAATAATTCTAAATTTTTATTTTCATTTTTTATAATAGCTTGGTTAGTTTTATCGAGTGTTGGTGGTATGTTTACAGGTAAAGGCGTAATTCTTTTCAGGCGCTCATCAGAAAGGTTACCATAAACGCAAGGTTTGGTAGTCTGTTTTATCTTTTTATGTTCTGCTTCAATCAATCTACGTTCTTCTTTAAGGTCTGCTAATAGTTGTTTATTTGCTGAATAAATTTCCTCGACTTTTGCACGTTCTTCCCGAGCAATTTGAACTTGCCGTGAGGTTTTATCTTCCGCACCTTCGACGATCGCTAACATTTCAGCCAAATCAGAGGAACTGCATACTGGTTCTTTTTCTTTAGTTACAGAACAACTTGAAGCTAAGGAAATAAAAATGAATAAAACGGTTAGGTGAGTTTTATTGACCATATTATGAACTGGTGTCTAAATATACCGCTAAAATTTATAGAACAGGTAGAGAGGCAAATAATGTTATTAACAAAAAGTTGCAATATATTTAATTTCCAGTTCTTCGCCGTAATTTACATTGCGCTTCATTTCTCCTGCTGTTAGAGAATGTTATTTTTGCCAAAGAATATATAATATTAAGAGAGGTTTGAAGAGATTGATAACTCTTCCAAGTTGTTTACCAGTAAAGGTACGCTAATGGTAGAAGCGGCAAGCGTAACAGCAGAGAATGAAAAGGTTCGAGGTACAAGCTTCTATAAACCAAGACCTGACAAAAACTTAGAAGACCGTATATTAATGCGCGAATATGGGAAAAAACAAGAACATATAGATTTGGATGTTACTTTGTTCGAATGGCATTAGCAAAAATCGTAAATTTTACGTAATAATTTAAATAATTTGCTTTACTATTTCTATATCAAAATATATACCCGCGCTGAATTTTTAGTAAAAATGCTAAAAGGTGGTGGATGGTTTATTTTTTAAAGAAAATCAAATCCACAAATTTTATAATCGTCTGAGTAAACAAATCTAAAAGGAGATAACATGGATTGTAATTGCAAATGCAAATATAGCAAAGAAGAATACATCGCAACATTTAAAAAAATATCTAGAGTTTGAGGGCAGAAGTGGTCGTAGAGAATTTTGGATGTTTACGCTAGTAAACTTTGTTGTTTCTATTGTTCTTGGAATAATAGCAGGCATTGTTCCGGTTCTTGCTATTTTATCAAGCATTTGGTCATTAGTTACTTTACTGCCAAGCGTTGCTGTCGGAATCAGAAGAATGCACGACATTGGAAAAGTAGGTTGGTGGATTTTGGCTCCGTTATATAACATATACCTAGCTGCTCAACCAACACTGAATGAAGGAAATCCTTATAGCCAAAAAGCTTAAATAATCTTGTGGGGGTACAGAATTCTGTACCCCCACTTGTGTAATTCACTTCTTTCTTATTCGTACTTTCTAGCTTCAAGCTCCATTTAAAACTCAGAACTTTATAGAGTGACACCATCCTAACCCATAAAGTAACCTCCACTCTTTTATTGAAGTCAGATGCCATCACCTCCCATCACCTTGGAGTTGAGATCACCAGCAGATTGTATTTCTAGTATTTTAACAAGTTGTGTACCTAGTATATTTGTGCTTGTTCTCTGTCATAACAGAAGACTAAATTTATAATATTAAGAGATAGTAATATGAATTTTGCTAACGAAAATAAGGTTAAAACTAAAGATGAATTGTCTGTCATGCAGAAAAAGACAGCTGAAGCATTGAAGGTTGTTCTTGAGGTTTTAGGAATTGACATCAACTCCGACCATAACACGAAAGAGACTGCTCAACGTATCGCAAAGATGTGGATACATGAAAAATTTAAAGGGCGTTATCAGTCTCCCCCAAAAATTACAGTTTTTCCAAATATCAAAAACATTGATCAATTGATGACTATAGGCCCTATCACTTTGAAATCGACTTGCTCACATCATTTTGTGGATTTTGTTGGTCACTGCTGGATAGGAATATTGCCCGGGCATAATCTAATAGGTCTTTCCAAATATGCTCGTATTGTTGATTGGTTTGCTAGGCGACCGCAGATACAAGAAGAATTAACCGCTCAAATTACGCATTGGATTGAGGAAACGATTCAACCTAAGGGGGTGGCTGTCATGATTCGAGCTAAGCATTTTTGTTGTTGCTCGCGGGGAATTGAGGATGAACACATGGAATTTGTAACAACTGAAATTAGAGGAGCATTTCGAAGTCACGCTAGCCTTAAAAATGAGTTTTATAATCAAGTTAATATACTTGGCGGGTAGTTAGATAGTAGAAAGCCCTTAATTTGTTAGTAATTTTTTCTAAATTTAAATACTTCCTTGTTTTTTTTAATAATTTTGCATATCCGCTGGCTTTCCGTTAATTAGTGATTAGAATGCTGGCCTCTTTTCCTCCCTCATTTATAAGGCTGGAAAGGGTGTGGTTAAATTACTAACTGCTAATTATTTCAATATCAATCGCTAGACATTAACTACCAAATTACTAATTCTTTATGTATTCAACTTCCGATTTCAGAAATGGTCTAAAAATTTTATTAGAAAACAAACCCTACGAAATAACATATTTCCAGCATGTCAAACCTGGGAA
>JAVBQZ010000138.1:0-5278 GCA_031548505.1 Bdellovibrionota bacterium
CCCGGTGGTGCCAATTTTATTGTCACCCAGCATTTTTTCACTCAGGCCATCTAGTGCCTTATGCCAAGGCATAATCACATGAACACGCGGGTCAATTTTTAGGTTGCTGCAATCGATGCCGCGTGCAGTCATATTATCAATTTCACCAATAAAATTCTCCGGGTCCATTACACAGCCACAGCCAATGAGGCAGAGTGTATTTTCATACAAAATACCGGAAGGCATAAGATGCAGCTTGTAAGTTTCATCACCGCTTTTTTTTTGTGAATTTAATATTAAATTTCCTAATAAGAAGATTACTTACTTACAAGTTTATCATCCTCTTCAACTGCTGTTTTAGCCTCAATTGGCTCTGCTTTACCTACCCCAATATTCATTTCATTTTTTAACCCATCGGTTGCTTTAAAATGTACATAACGTTTTGCAGGAATTTTGATTGCTGCGCCTGTTTTTGGATTTCTGCCTTCACGTTCTGCTCGGGCTTGAATTTCAAATTTACCAAACTTCTTAATTATGACTTCATTACCTGCTTTCAGCTCTTCTTTAATTGCATTAAATACTAAATTAAATTGTTGAGTAGCTGTTTCATTGTCAATTTGCCCAAGTTCCGCAATTTTTGCGATAATTGTTTTTTCGCTGGCCGCGAAACTGTCTATCGCTGTGGATAATAGAATTGCTGAAAGAAGAGATAGATAAAATAATTTTTTTAATATTTTCATAAAATACTCCTAAGATGTTAATTTAATGATAGTAATGAGGAATTTAGAATCTGCTCTGCACATAAATTCTAACTCCTAGAGACAGGTAATCGCTCTGTGGGATGATATATTTACGATTATAAAAATGAAGAAAGGCTTGATTAACTTAAACTGCATAAAATAGTGGTAACAAATTAGGCGAATTTATTAGAAATTTATATTTTTTTTTATTAAAATGTTACACTATTTAGATAAGACTAAATAACCTTTTTGTTAAAATTTTTGATTATGATTAGCGACACTTTAGATTGTTTTAGAATTTTGTCGCTTAACTCTTATTTTTTTTAAATATTTTTATGGATATTGTTGCAGTAATTACACGACTCCGTGAGTCATTAGATAATTTAGAAAAGTCAGTTTTTTCGGCAAAAATTGCGGTTAGTAATCAAGATGTTGTTTCCGCAGAAGTAATTAAAAGAATTTCTAATTATGAGGATGTTATTTCTAAACAGCGTACATTAGTTGATCGTTTGAATTCGGTTATGGAATGTGGAAAAACGGATGAAGCAATGCATTTGATTAAAGTTATTAATGGCTTGTCATCCATGATTTATGATGATGCAAATGATTTAATCAAAACATTTGTGAACCCAGGAAAACAGCAATCAGAGAATAGCGAATTGCTTTATAATTAATGGAAATTCCCCTTGTTACTTGAATTTTTATGTGAAGCTATTTAATTGCACATCATTTTTTATTTTTTTTCTTTCAAAAGTCATATAATATGTGTACAATGTAAGACTGCAGGATTCTGTAGATGGGAGAGGAGACTTTTGAAATACCTAATTAAGACAATTTATAAATCATACTATACCCTTAGCTTTTATAAATATCTTTTTCTTGTTTGAGATCATCTCTTTGCGATACTTTTAATAGAAGTGTTTGTACATGGTTTCGCTACTGTTCCGCATACTCATGCTTCATAAGTGATAAAAATATCCCCAATTTTCAAAGGACATGAGTGCCTTATACTTTTACTTTTAAATTAAAAAGATAGGTTTAGATTATATGAATAACGAAAATTTAAGAAATATTGCCATTATAGCACACGTGGACCATGGAAAAACTACTTTGGTTGACTTAATGCTCAGGCAAAGTGGAACTTTTAGGATAGGAGCAGAAATTTCTGATCGTGTCATGGATAGCATGGATTTAGAACGAGAACGTGGCATTACTATCTCTGCTAAGAATTGTGCAGTATATTATAACTCAACCAAGATAAATATTGTTGATACTCCAGGGCATGCTGACTTTGGCGGCGAAGTAGAAAGAGCTCTTCAAATGGTTGATGGAGCAATACTTTTAGTTGATGCTTCAGAAGGACCGCTACCGCAAACGCGTTTTGTACTAAAAAAGGCACTTGAGCTAAATTTGAAAATAATCGTTGTGGTAAATAAGATTGACCGCTCAGATGCTCGTCCTAATGAAGTTCTAGACGAAGTTTATGACTTGTTTATTGATTTAGGTGCTAGTGATTCGCAGATAGAATTTCCTGTAATTTTTGCAATCGGGCGAGAAGGTATAGCTAAGCAGAATTTAGATGATGATAACCAAGATTTAAAAGTATTATTTGAGTCTATTGTAAAGAACATCCCTTGTCCTAAGTATAAAGCTGATTCAGCGATGCAGTTTTTAGTTTCTAATATAGGATATTCCGATTATTTGGGGCGACTTGCTATTGGACGCTTAATGAACGGGCATCTTTCTATGGCTGATAAGGATTCATATGTTTGCGTGCAGTCAGATAATAAACTAATTCCTACAAAATTAACAGCAATGCAGGTTTATAAAGGGTTAAAATTTGAAACGGTAGATGAGGTGTCTGCTGGAGATGTAATTGTACTAGCCGGACTTGAAGGCGTTGAAATAGGGGATACGCTTTGCAGAAAGGACAATATAGCACCTCTTAAGAAAATTTCTGTTGAGGAACCTACAATTTCAATGAAATTTACTATAAATTCCTCTCCGTTTGTCGGACAAGATGGTAAATTTGTACAATCACGTAAAATTTTAGAAAGGTTACAAAAGGAAGTATTGCATAATGTAGCTTTGCGTTTAGAGCTATCTGATAAATCCGATGAATTTTTAGTAAAGGGGCGTGGCGAGCTACAGATGGCAATATTAATTGAGCAGATGCGGCGTGAAGGGTTTGAGCTCAGTGTTGGTCGTCCGCAAATTATTTTTAAGAAAGAAGATGGAAAAACTTTAGAGCCAATTGAACGGTTGTTTATTGATTGTGAGGATACTTATACAGGTGTTTTAACTGAAAAACTCGCGATTCGAAAAGGAAAAATGACTAACTTGGTTAATCATGGGAAGGGGCGCGTAAGGCTTGAGTTTGATATTCCATCTCGTGGATTAATTGGTTTTAGAAATGATTTTTTAACAGATACGCGTGGAACCGGTATCATGAGTTCCTATGTGATTAAGTATGAAGAATACCGTGGAGATATTGAATCACGCACAACTGGTTCTTTGGTGGCAGATAGAGCTGGTGAATCAGTAGCATATGGATTATTTCATTTAGAGCCTCGTGGTACTTTGTTTGTTGTGCCAGGAGACAAGGTATATGAAGGAATGATTGTCGGTGAGCATAACCGTGATAATGATTTAGATGTAAATGTTTGTAGAACAAAAAAGTTAAGTAATATGCGGGCGGCAGGTAAGGATGATAATATTTTGCTTACACCAATATTGCCAATGTCTCTGGAGCGTGCGATTGAATTTATAAAAGATGATGAGCTAGTGGAAGTTACACCGCATTTTATTCGTCTTAGAAAATCTATTCTTCCATCAGGTCAACGCTGGCAAGTGAAGGGAAAGGTAAAATAATGATGTCATTATATATACTCATGGCCAAAAAGAATAAAACTCAAGGAGCATGAGTATAAACTATGGGATTACAGTTGATAGGTCTAAACGCCTTACGCTTTTGACATCCATAGCCCATGAAGGTTGCAATAGCAGTATATTTCCAAATCTTTTATATCATCAACATAAAAAACAGCTGTCGGTTTTTCGTTTATATTTAATGATTTTCTTTGAACCTTGTTATTTTGCATTATACAAATCCATTCAATATGATGTTCTTCCGACATAGGGTGTTCTACTTCCCCTATCTTTACCGTTAATTGATTATCTTTGTATTCATAGACAGGTACATGTTTTTCGTGCGAAGCATCTACTGTATTAGGTTCTAGTTTTTTCATTGGGACATTACAGCAAACTAATTGCCCTCCTTTATTTTTTATCAATCCCACCATATTCCCACATACATTACAGGTATAAAAATTTGGTTTTTCTATTTCCATATTCTGTTTCTCCTAATAAAATTATATTGAATTGCTAAAAAGGTGGGTCAACCTATCTAAAAGCTATTTTTTTCTCAATATGTTATCTTTATTCATGGACAATATCTTGTATTGTTTAAAAAAAAGTTAAAATCTTACGAAATAAAAAACTCAATAATAACAATGTTAAATAAGAGGACAACATATTATATCTGCACGTACAATGTGTAATTGTAAGTGTGAACATGACATGTTATCCTCATTATTTTACAATTAGCATTTTTAATCTGCTAAAAGGCCGATATATACTCATGCTCCTTGAGTTTTCACGATTTCTTTGAACCCTTTAGGAGCATGAGTATGCGGAGCGACAGCGGAGCCATATACAAATATACTCCTGTTTATAATAATAAAGTATCGCGAAGCGATAACCAAACAAAAAAGATATTCGTAAAAGCCACAAACGCTATACTGAAAAAATCAAGTAACAGGAGTATATTCTAACTTCCCTTGAATTTCCCTGTCTTTAGCTTCAACCTTAGCTGCTAATTCATTTTTCATTTTCGAGAGCTTTTCGCTCAAATTAGAATCAGCAATTGCCAAGATTTGCACGGCCAGAATAGCTGCATTTTCTGCAGCATCAATTCCGACTGTTGCCACCGGAATACCGGGTGGCATTTGAACAGTCGAAAGCAAAGAACCCATTCCGTCTTGAGGCATGGACTTTATCGGAAGTCCAATTACGGGGAGTGTAGTATGGGCGGCTACGACTCCAGCCAGATGGGCGGACATTCCTGCTGCAGCAACGATTACCGCGAAGCCGTGTGATTTTGCAGTAATAGCGAGATCTTTTACCTTTTCAGGTGAACGATGCGCGCTCGCAACATGAGCTTCAGTTTTTATTCCAAAACTTTGCAGTTTTGAAATAGCGTTTTGGACGATAGGAAGATCGCTGTCGCTTCCCATAAGTACCATAACCTTTGGGGCCATTTGTTGGTTCCTTTCTTTAAACTAAGGGTGGAGAAATTAAATGAAAGTAAAAACCTTTTTCGTAAGATTTTGCCTTCCTGTTAATAGTATTAATTTATTACTAATAGGAAAGCAATTGATGATACTTCTACTATAGCTGAAAAATAAGGGCGCGCATCTATAGTTAGTTATTTATAAAGTCAAAAAGTATTTAGCTAATGCTTGATGTTAATAGTTAATATCATTCGCTATACTATTAAA
>JAVBQZ010000192.1:0-5611 GCA_031548505.1 Bdellovibrionota bacterium
ATTTGCTTTCAACTTTGGAACAAAGCGAGTACTACCGCACGGTTACTGATGCTGAGAAAGGTGTTTGGAGTGCTAAAAGCAATTTTAGCGGTTATTATGATGATTTACAAGGAAAGCCAACTATTCCCACAATGCTCCGCGACTTGCAAACTGACTACAATAATCTGACTGTAAGCGAACAAGAGAAAGAAAGATGGAACCGGACAGCCTCAGGTATTAATTTTGATGGTGATTATTTTTCGCTCACAAATCGGCCTACTATTCCATCTGCTCTTTCATCACTTGAGCAAAATGAATACTACCGTACTGTAACCGATGTAGAAAAAACATCTTGGAGTGCAAAAAGTACGTTTAGTGGTTACTATGATGATCTGCAGGGTAAGCCGACAATTCCCGCAATGCTCCGCGACCTACAGAGCGATTATAATCATTTAACCGTAACTGAACTTGAAAAAGAAAGATGGGATTCCAAAAGCGGCTTCTCCGGTAGCTATAATGACTTACTGAATAAGCCAACTATCCCCACAAAATTAAGCGAGCTAGAACAAGATGGTTATTCCCGCACTGTTACCGATGTGGAGAAAGCCACTTGGAGTGCCAAAAGTACCTTTTCCGGTAATTACAACGATTTATCTGATCGTCCAAATATATCTTTAGTAGCCAGTACCGGTAACTATTATGACCTCACAAATCGCCCGACTATTCCTACATTACTTTCCTCTTTAGAACAAAACGAATACTACCGCACCGTCACTGATGCCGAAAAAGTTTCGTGGAATGCCAAAAGCAATTTTAGCGGTTATTACGATGACTTACAGAGCAAGCCCTCTATTCCTATTATGCTCCGCGACCTACAGAGCGATTATAATCATTTAACCGTAACTGAACTTGAAAAGGTCTCCTGGGATGCTAAAAGCACTTTTTCCGGAAATTATAGCGATCTCCAAGGTAAGCCGACAATACCCGCCCGACTAAGTGATTTAACCGATGATGCTTATAGCCGCACCGTCACCGATGCAGAAAAAACAACATGGAATGCTAAAAGCACTTTCTCAGGCAACTATAATGATCTAGCAAACCTCCCCTCTATTCCGACAAAATTAAATGATCTAACGAGTGATGTTAATTACCGTACTGTAACCGATGCTGAAAAAACCGCATGGAACAGCAAAAGCACTTTTTCAGGAAATTATAGCGATCTCCAAGGTAAGCCGACAATACCGGCCCGACTTAGTGATTTAACCGATGATGCTTATACCCGCACCGTCACCGATGCGGAAAAAACCGCATGGAATGCCAAAAGTAATTTTTCCGGAATTTATAGCGACTTAACGAGTAAGCCAACCATCATCACTGCCACCGAGGTTAGCCAATTGATACAAGAAGCTTTATATGCTGCATTCCCCTCCGGATCAGTTATCATGTGGTATGGAGATCCCAATGCCATCCCTGCCGGATGGGAGGTCTTTTACCAAATGTCCGGGCGTTTCCCAGTGGCTGCATTTCATTTATCGTCAGATGAAGGATTGAGCAAATATAGCCTCGGAGCGAAAGGAGGAGAAGAACAACATCAACTATCCACAGCAGAGCTCCCATCCCACAAACATATAGTGCCCTGGGGTGAAAAAAGTCCATTCGATTACCCCTGGGGGGTTCCATCGGGTTATTCTAACAATAAACTCGGCAGTGGAAGTACAGACGATGGTAATAATTGGCCATATTCATCACCTGAAGGAAGTGATTTAGCGCATGAAAACCGTCCACCCTATTTTGCCATCTATTTTATTAAGAAAAAGTAAATAATATGAAAAAAATATTTATTTTTCCATGTATACTATTTTCTTTCTCTACAGTAACAGCTCAAATTGTAACAATAGATAAGGGTATTGTAGTGAAACTTGCAAAAGAAACATATCTCCACAATCAAGGGAATATGGAAATAGAGGGTGCTTTAATCAGTGATACCTTAACCGTTTTTATTGTCGGCAACACGAATAAAGACTCTCGCATAACAGCTAGGCCCCCCCTGCAGCTATTTTCTCTAAAAGTAGCAGGTAATACCCGTTTCAGCGTAGATAGCCTATCTATACTCGGTGATATAGTACTTAATAATGGCATTTTACATTTTATAAATATACGATTAAATGGCAATATATTAGGCGAGAATGAAAAGGGGTATATTGCCACTGGTCGAATAAAGAAGACCTTGAATCTCTACTCTGGGCAAAAAAACATCACCGGGCTTGGAATTAGCCTTACCCCCAATAATAATTACGAAAATAGCGTTGTAATCCGCGACCATGAGAAACAGTCGTACCGCAGTGAAACCAGCATCTCCAAGTATTACGAGTTCCAAAACATAGACCTCTCTGCTATTGACTTCTCCTATCTTCTTGCTCAAAGTAGTAAGCCTGCTGAAACTTTCTTATTATACCATCACTCCGATTTTAACACTTGGGAAAGCATTTCTTCGCAAACTAATCCTGAAAGCAAGCATGTAGTTAGTGTACTCTCCTCTCCTATTACAATATCTCGCTTAACTGTTTTCCCATTTCCTGCTCTTAACTACTCTTCTTACATTACGCCAAATGGTGATGGCATTAATGATTTTTTCGAAATTATCGGGATTGAAAAATGTCAGAACTCAAAACTTGTAGTTATCGATCCAAGAGGAAAGATTCTCCATACCGGCACAGATTATAGAAATGATTTTAATGGTGATCACCTTAATCTCCCTGCCGGACCTTACTATTATATGTTTTTTTGCGACAAAGATGATTCAACCCCTATAAAAAAGGGCTATTTTGAAATTATAAAATGAATTTGAAGCTTTATATCTCCGTGTTGCTTTTCTGCCTTATTACTGCCCCTATACCTATGGTGGCACAAATACAATATATGCAGCATAAACAAATCTCTAATCCTTCAGCAATGGGGGCCGATAATACATTTAGTATGGGTACTTTTGGACAAATAAGCCTATATGGATTTGATGAGGCACCTATTAAAGCCGGGTTGCAGCTAACAATTCCTTTTGCAACGAATTCTCAACGCTATAGTCTTTCTGAAGAAAAAAATATGTACATCGGTATTACCGGTTTAGTCGAATCTATTGGCGTTCATTCTTCTTATAATTTCTTAGGCTCCTATGCCTATAAAATCCGGTTATCTACCACAAATTATTTAACCTTGGCGCTAAGTATGGGTACTGGAATTCAGCATCAAAATTACCAAAAATTACAAATAACTGAACCGGATATTACCCTAACCTCTTTTACAGATTATAATTTTACGGCAGCTGCAGGCGCATATCTACATGGTGAAAAATATTACATATCAGCATACTCCTCTTCACTAGTTACAGATCGCAACTGTTATCTGCAAGCCGGTCTCTTTTTCCCTATAGGCCGCTCTGACCTAGATGATAATTATTACTTTAACGAAAATCAAGGCAGCCAAAAAAGTTTTTTTGAAATCAATGCCCAAGCCGGATATAGTTACAAAAAAAACATAGAGGTGCAGGCTTCATCAATTTTCACAATAAAGGGCCTTATAGGCCTTGGCATTGCATGGGAGTACCCGAAACACATTGCCGCCTTGGCAACAATAGGGTTTGGTTCATTCAAAATATGCTATGCCTATCAAATAAATAGCTTTGATAGCAACATTCCAACTCATGAAGTTTTATTAAAGATTAAAATAAACCCAAGGTCCCGGGATGGGTTTTAACTACCAATTCCACTTTACCAATAGTAGCTGTTTTCTTACGCGCTCGGCAGAACTATGTATATATATCATACTTGTTTTTATATCAGCGTGCCCTAGTATATCTTTTATTAAGTATGGATTCGCGGTTAGGTCGGCAAGAGCCGTCCCACAAGTATGCCGAGACACATGAAATGTTAAATCTTTTTCTATTTCCGCAATAGAAGCTAAGATTTTCAAATTCCTATTAATGGCTTGGTCTGCCATTGGAGGAAAAACATGTTCATTTTCAGGATATTCGTCTAAATATTTTTGAACTATTTTCTGCGGCTTGCCATCAAACATATGGGCCAAATGATGAATAATGCGCTGTCCTTTGCCTTTTTCTGTGATCATTTCCACCACTAAGCTATCATCCGTCTTTCTAATATGTTTTTTTGAAAGCAAACTATTATCGCCAATGCGCAGCCCGGTATAGCAACTATATAAAAATCTATCAAGAACCTGATTTAAGACATCATTAAGATATTTTCGTTCAATATTTTCTAATCTACTTAACTCTGCCGGTTCAAGGTTCGTTCGCTCACTTTCGCCCTGTTCTACCTTATAATCATTGTACGGGTTGTTCTTTTGATCTAAAAAGCCTTTCTTAATAGCTATTTTAATAAATTGTTTTAGAATGGTATGATTCTTGGCTATGGTGGTTTGCTCATACTTATTTGCTACATGATAGCGGTCCAATTTTTTAAGTAAATCCTCATTAATTTCAGAAAATTTGACATCTCCCCCAGCTGCCGTTTCAAGTAAAGATAGTACGGAACTATATTTACCGGCCGTTTCTTCTACTATTTTATTAAGCTGCTTATTTTCAACAATATTACTTCTCGCAAAGGCTAAAAAACTATCAGCGGTACCATTAATGTAGGTATTGAGTAATTCAGGAGTTAATGCTCGCCCTTGATTAATCAGAGATAATTCATAAGCCTCAATACCATTTAAAAACACCGTAAGATGTTGATATAATGCCACATAATTAGGATGTTTTTACTGGCCATTTCAGTCTGTTCATCCCAAAATTGAGCTTCAATTTCCACGTTAGTTTTTAGAAATATGCGACTTAAACGAGAAAAATAGACCTGAAGTTCTATTGGTGCTTTTTCATCCTTCTTCAGCTTTTTTGCCCTTCGATTGAATAAGAAAGAGTAACGTACTTTATTTACTTTTGCCATAATCCTCATTTTTTGTATCACAAATGTGACACACTTGAAACACATTTGTATCACATTTTGCAAATTTAGGCAAATTTAGGCAAACTTAAAACAAATTAAAATTTCAGCACTAAAATATAAGTAGCTGTATTTAAACTTAAAAACAACTTAAACAATCTTAAAAGAAAAAGAGCAACTTTAAAAAGTTGCTCTTAAGCGGTCTGGACGAGACTCGAACTCGCGACCCCGTGCGTGACAGGCACGTATTCTAACCAACTGAACTACCAGACCTGATTAAAATTTAGGATTGCAAAGGTAAGACATTTTTTTTAATCTGCAAATTCTTTAACTATTTTCTGTATCTTTGTCCTTATTTTATTTTATAATGACCAGCGAAAAACAATCTCAATTTGATCGTAGTTACTTGAAAATGGCTGCAATATGGGCTCAAAACTCCTATTGTACCCGCCGGCAGGTAGGGGCACTCATCGTGAAAGACCGCATGATTATCTCCGATGGCTACAACGGAACTCCCTCCGGGTTCGAGAATCAATGTGAAAATGAAGAAGGAGCCACACATCCTTATGTACTACACGCTGAAGCTAACGCCATTACTAAAGTAGCTAAATCAAACAACAGTAGTGAAGGGGCTACCTTATATATCACCGACTCCCCCTGCATGGAGTGCGCCAAGCTGA
>JAVBQZ010000154.1:0-3704 GCA_031548505.1 Bdellovibrionota bacterium
GCTGTTTGGAGTTGTGCTATTGTAAATGGTATTTCTTTTAATTTTGATTCTGCATTAACTCTAAATTCAGATTTTGGTTATATTCGTTTGGCATTGTGGGCGTTTGTTGTTGTGGCTTGTTATAAATATTTTCCTATCATACCAAGTTTTGTAGTTTGTCTTGCACTTTGGGCGTTATATTTTTGTTTGCCATTAGAATTGAAGCAACTACTATTAAGTAAGGACTTAACAAAGGATGCTTTTCCTATTTCTATCTATGAGACTACAGCGATTTTATTTATTAGTCTTGCACAATTTTTTTCGTGGATAAACGTAAGATTTATTAAAAAAGATTTACATATTTCTCCGTTTATTTTGTATTTTTCTTTTATTAGCTTTGCGATTTTCGCATATATGTCTTTTCTTCCGATATATGTATTTGCTGGAATGCATGAATATATTGGAATATCTATAGTTATTTGTTCAATAGTGATCGCAGGGGTTGTCGCTTTTATATTTAATGGAATCTTAACTTCATATAGAAGTTGTATTCACAAACTTCTTTCTGAAGAGCGAATTGATCAATCTGGTTTGTTGTTTGATATTGATCCAATGAGTTTCATTTGCGACGAAATAATTGAATATAAAAATAAACATGATATTCAAGTAAATTCACAAAAGCTACAAATTACTCAATTACAACAGAAAGAAACGGCTTATCAAAATAAAGTACAGGATATTAGCACATTAAATGCTATGCTTTTCGATTCTTTAAAGAATATTCCAGTCGGAGCATTATATTTAGCAACTGATGGTTCAGTTATTAGTATTAATAATAAATTTACTGAAATTTTAAAGATTGAAACGTCAGAAACACTAATTGGTAAAAACTATAAAGCGATTAAAAATAATGATACTTGGAATAATGACGTTCTTAATGCTTTGAACGAAATTTTTGAAACTGCAGAATTTGATTTGAATAAGCATAATATAATCAGTACAATTGTTGCTAATCGCTATTTAGATATTAGTGTTTTCGTCACTGATAAAATAGCAAAAGATGCTAAAAAAGAAGTATCTGCTACTGAGCTTGGTTGTATTATTTTAATTCAAGAAGAAGCAGATACGCGCGATTTACAAATCGCTAATTTAGTTAAGACAAAGCAAACGATTTTGGAAAAACTTGCCTTGACTGCTTGTGAAGAGACAATCGGAAACTTAAAAGTGATTAAAGAGGCAATTGATTTGCAGAAAAAACTTGTCCAGACAGCTCGCACAAGTGATACACAAGATAAAATGCGTGATGCTATTAAATCTATTAGCTTTAATTTTAACAAAGTATACAAAAAATTATTGACTATACCATTTGATTGCGTGCCTGAGGATGAGGTTTGTGTAAAAACTAATTTAGTAACGGTAACTCAGAATGTAATTAATTATGTTTCAAGTTTACTAGGTTGTGACAAACAGCTCACTAGCTTAATTGATACTGCGCAAAATGAGAGTGTTGAAGTGAATTTGCCGGTGCAAGGTTTAAAACAGTTACTAAGCAATTTGGCTTTATTATTAAAAGGATTAACTGAAGTTACTACTGATTTAAAGGTTAATATTAGTAGCGTTGATTTGCAAGAAATCCCAGCTGGTTTTGCCCCGGCTAATACTTTTGGAAAATATGCAATTATCACTATTACTCATGTTGGCGATGGTTTAACAGAGGCAATGTTAAATAATAATTATTTAACAATCTGTAAGACAAGGGAAAATGTTACTGAATTAGAAATTTTTAGTGCGCTTCTAATTTCTAATGTTAAAGAGCTTGGTGGCTTTACTACTTTACAACAACGTGCCCGTAGAGATACAGCATTTTGTGTTTATTTACCCCTAGAATTTCAGCAAGTAGTACATGCGGATATTGCCGGGACTTCAAATTTTAACATTGAAAATGGCTATAAATTCGCCAAAGAAAATGAAAAACATGTTTTAATTATCGGGTCTAAATATGGGGTTAATAAACCAATTAAGCAGATGTTAATTGGTTTGGGTGTCAATGTCGCGATTGAAAGCTACAAAAATGTCTTGCGTAGCAAGAATGAAGTATTATCGTTTTCTGGACAAGGATTAACCGAAGATGATGATATTATCGATGGCATTAATTTTGTTCCAAAAACATTAGTGAATAATGTTATTGTTTCACTTGATGATGATGCGGATCTTGCGGATATTGATTACGAAATATTGCAAGAAAAATTGCCGAATGCGAAAATTTCAATCAGTACTTGGGAACGTGATACGGCAGATACTGTAAATGCGAAATTGGAAAAAAATGGTTTAGCTGAGGCAGGAACGTTTGCTTTCGTAAAACCAATTACTCTTGATTTACTGCGAGCAATTCTAATCGGTGATGCTATAACAGAAATAGTTACTGATGAAGTTAAAAACGATGATGCCATTAAAACCAGTAATATCGGCACAGATTATTCTAGAATAGAAAATACGGTTACTACTCCAAAAGAAAATACTCCCAAAGAAGAGATTTCTACTACAGCAAAAGGAAATAATCAGAAAAAATTCAAAAAGGGAAAAGAACTAAAAGTAGAAAAAGAAGTGGAGGAGAAAAAGGAAGAAAAAACTGTTGTTGATATTGATACGGATGACACAGCGTTGTGATAATTAGTGATTGTAACTGTTTAAAAAGTTTTTTTAATCTGGTATTGGTATAAAGTTTCTATCTCTTAGAAGAGAAAGGAGAGAGAGTATAAAATTTTAAGCTGTTAATTAAATAATAAATAACATGTCGGATAATAACTTTTGCTACTACTTTGCTTATGGCTCTAATGTTTTAGAACGCCGTTTTAGATTACAAATCTTAGGTGGTAGCGATGAATTTAATGGCATTAGCCTACCTGAACAGCCGTCATTTTCCGATACAACCTTATATTATCAAGACGAAGAGCCATTAAAACATCGCTTTAATGGCTGGAAAATTTTCTTTGCACGTAAATCACCAATTTGGGAAAATAAAGGAATGGCTTTTGTTGAGAAATCGGCAAATGATATGGATTATATTTTAGGTCGTCTTTATAAAGTTACTGAGCAACAGTTAAACGAGCTTCAAATAAAGGTTGGAAATTCAATTGCAATCTATGGGGTAAAAGAAAAATTGCCATTGCGTTTTAATGGCTTGGATATTTTTACTCTTACTTGCAAAAATCGCATAAATGCAAATTGCCCTTGCTCTCCCGCACAAAGCTTTAAGCAAACGATTCTAGATGGTCTTGTTGAAACCGGTTGGACAGTCAACGAAATCGGTAGTTATAAGAGATATTTAGTCTAATACATTTAGTGACATAGTTTACTTTTTGGTATCAACTAATTATCGAAAACTCTGAATCTGCTTTAGTATGTAATTATTCGCAAGGTTCCCGGCAATTCTATTTCCATTAAAATCTAGTTGATATAAAACATTTTCACCTACTAAATAATTTGGACTTCCTCCCCCTTTTGCCATTCCATGTAAAACAATTTTGCTCCCATTCTTATCCCAGTTAAAAGTTCCTTCATATGTTTCAACATTCTCGCTTTTACCTTTGTATTGGGTGTTCATTGTGTAAGTTTTGTCCGCATTAAGAATGATTCTAGTAGTAATACCTTCACAGTCGGCACAAGGTACAGTTCCTTCATAAATACCAGGCCAATTTAAGCTAGTTTTGGAAGTATCAGCCATA
>JAVBQZ010000179.1:0-11909 GCA_031548505.1 Bdellovibrionota bacterium
TGCCCCTGATATTTTTTACATAGTTCAAACTGTGCATAAATTTCAGGATGCCGCTCTTTCTTCTCTTCTTCTGTAAATCCACTGAAAAGTCCAAAATCTTGCTCTGCAAGAAAGAGGCTTTCGCGACAATCACGAATTAAAGAAGCTCGATTTCCCATACCACGAATCAACTCATCTCGAGTTTGTCTAGTCCGCATGTATGGACTGTGCCATAACCTTAGATCAATTTTTTTAGCTTCGACACCAGATAACCGTTTCTTTATGATATTGTTATCCAGATAATTAGCTAAGATCTGTCCAGCGGTAAAGGCTTGGTGCACTCCTTCACTCGTGAGTGCAATGGCATGATCTGGGACATCTCTGTAACGTCCCAAATCTTCATTACCTTCAGAGCTTCCATGTCTAATAAGAAAAATTCTTTTTAGAAGTTTTGCCATGGGTATTTCCTCGCTTTCTAGTTTGAAAAATTATTTTAAAAATATACACAGTAGATCTGTTAATTAATCGACTGAAAAAAAAACAGATTTGCATCGCGAAGCGATGCAATGTTGAGATAAAAAATATAACGAATAAAGTGAGTTAGATTTTTTATTTCGGCATATTAAAGGAGATCAGATGACTTTTAATATAGATTAATTAGCAGATCTACTGTGCATATTTATTATAAAACCTTTTTGTAATGTTCTGTTTTTTTAATTGATTTCCCTCTAAACTTGAGAAAAATCGATTAAAAAACAGAATTTTTATCTACTCTTATTTATATTATATAGATAAATTATATATTATTTTAATAAAATATAATAGATTTACGCGAAAAAATTAAAGATATGGGAATTATTACAATTTTTTAAACAGATTTTTATAAGATTATATAGGGCTATTTGCAGTAGTGTTAAAATAATTCGCTGTAAGGTTATTTTTCTTCCGCAAAATTATTTATTATTTCACAAATTCTCTCAACATCATCTTGTTCTAAATTAGCATACATTGGTAAACAAAGAATTTCTCTTGATAGTTTATTGGCATTCGGTAGGTTTTTTATATTGCTACTTGGTAGGTCTTTATAAGGAAGAAATTCACTTATCAGCGGATAAAAATATCGCCGCGCAAAAACCCATTCTTTTTTCAGTTTTTCATATAATTCGTCACGACTTTTCCCGTATTCTTGTTCATTTATGAATACTGGGAAGTAGGAATAATTGTATTTAACATTCTCCATTTCTTGAAAATAATTAATTCCTAAAATATTTTTTAAATTTTCCTGGTATAATTTGGCTATTTTTGTTCTTTTTTTAATTTCAGTATCAAGATATTTCAATTGTAAAAGTCCGAAGGCTGCTCTGATTTCATCCATTTTCCCATTAATACCAGGCATAGTAACTTCTGTTTCGCCGGCAAATCCGAAGTTTTTCATCTTATCTATCTTTGCTTTAGTTTCTTTGTCTCGGCAAATTAATGCGCCACCTTCGAAAGTATTAAATACTTTTGTAGCGTGAAAACTTAAGGTTGATATATCGCCATACTCCAAAATGCTTTTTCCGGATATTTCAATTCCAAAACAATGTGCTGCGTCATAAATAACCTTAAGCCCATATTTATTTACTATTTCAGTAATTTCATTTATTTTACATGGATTTCCGTAACAATGAACTGCCATTATAGCTGAAGTTTTTGGCGTTATTGCTGCTTCTATTTTTTCTGGCGAAATATTACAGGTTTCGTAGTCAACATCGACGAAAACCGGTGTTAATCCATTGTATTCTATAACATGTGTAGTAGCAACGAAAGAATAAGGTGTTGTTATTACTTCACCCGTAATTTGTAAACTTTGTAATGCGACAGTGAGCGGCAATGTTCCATTGGTAAAAATGCTTAGATACGGAATTTTGAGATATTCACATAATGCTTTTTCAAATTCTTGATGATAATGACCGTTGTTTGTTACTATTCCACTTTCCCATATATCCTCAAGATAAGTTATAAATTCCGTAAGTGGTGGAAGGGAAGGAGTAGTGATGGGTATTTGTTTTCTCATCTAGAAAAGTTTTGCCGATGTTAATAAAACTAAAGACTTTCTACATAATGACTTTAATTTCAACTTATTATTTATTTGTCGAGTATATATTCATGCTCCTAAAGAGTTCTAAAAATACTGGAATTCTCAAGGAACATGACTATATAAAGCTACATTTTCGCATCTGGGTGAGCAATATAAAGTCCGCAGATTGAGTAAGTTGGCAACATTGCATAGTTTCCTGTTAGTGTAATGCCAATATTCATTTCGGCGTTTAATAGACTTAAGATTGTATTTTTTACTGAATGATCTGGGAGCGCGGGATAACCTGGAGCAGGTCGAATTCCAATATTTTGCTGTTTGATTCCAGCATATCCCCAATATTTTTCTGCGATTTCACGATGTAGCAATTCTGAGAATGTTTCAGCAAGGGCATTTACAAGTAGCTCTGTGCCGAAGGCAAAGTAAAGATTACCTTCGGCTTTGTATTCTTGAATGAACTCCTGTACTTCACTAGAAAATGTTAAAGCAAATAACCCTATGTAGTCTTTAATGTTAGATGTTTTTGGTGCAATAAAATTGGCGATTGAAGTAGTGCGATTGTCTAGTTTTTTGGTTTTAATATTAGCCAGACAATCAAGTTGATTTGAAGTTTCTGTATCAATATTTTTCGGAAATGAATTATAGATATAAATTTTATCGTTTTCACTGTTTGCAGGGAAAATCCCTACTGCACCAAGTGCTTTTGCATTTTTTTCGCTAAGTTTTTCAATAATTTGAAAAGCATCCTGTTTTAATATTTCGCTTTGTTTGTCACCATTTTCACGATTAGGATTGGTACGAAATGCACGATAATATGTATTCCAATCAATTTTTTCGGCAATATCTTTAATGTTTTTATTAATAAAAATTAACCCAAGATTGCGTGGTGAAATAGGTGTATAACCAGATGCTATATAGTCAAAATTCGTCTCTATTTGCGTGTGAATATTGTTATCGTTGCAATCGTATATTTGCTGATATTCGAATTTTATTTCTTTTATAAAATTATCCCTATTTTTGCTAACTAATTCTAAGGCAATTTTTGAAGTTTGTGTTGCATCAATTGCATAGACTACAAAACCGCTTTTGTATTCTGGTGATGCTCGCAGGGCGACAAATTTTTTAGTGACGGTTGCTCCACCTACAATAACAGGGATGCTTAATTTACGTTTTTCAAGTTCACGCACCACATTAAGCATTTCTTCAAGTGATGGTGAAATCAAACCGCTTAAGGCAATTGCATCAACATTTTCTTTAATTGCCGTATCAATTATTTTTTCGCATTCAACCTTAATTCCTAAATCAATAACTTTAAATCCATTACATTCCAGAACGGCAGCCACAATATTTTTGCCGATATCATGAACGTCACCTTTGACAGTAGCAATTAGAATCGTTCCGATATAATTTTGTTTTACATCGCTATTTTCATTACTTTTGTTTAGTTCTAAGCAATCGGCAGCCTGTTTCATAACGCTAGCACTCTTAATAATTTGCGGTAAAAATAGTTCGCCATTTGCGAATTTATCGCTAATATTTTGTAGAGCCGGCATGAGAACGTCATTTAAAATATCTAATGTAGTTTTACCTTGCGCTATAAATTCGTCTTTTAGGTTATATATATTCTGCGCAATATCTTTATTATCTCCAGTCATTAGGGAATTTATAATACTGGTGCGGGGTGATGACGATACGTCGATTTTTTTTGATTCGTTATTATCCGTTGAAAAAGTAGTTGTTTGAGAAAATTTTAAATAATCAATTAATTACTCGGTAGCGTTATTACTAAGGTTAAAAATAATATTTTCAATCTTAATTTTTAATTGTGGGTCAATATTATTGTATTCTAAAAGTTGAGCAGGATTAAGAATTGCAAAATCAAGTCCAAATAAAGTTGCGTGATGCAAAAACACAGAGTGGATTGATTTACGTAGATGATCGTTTCCACGAAATGCAAATGAAATATTACTTAAGCCTGCAATTGTTTTAGCATGAGGTAGATTTGATTTTACCCAACGGACCGCACTTAGAAATGCTATAGCATAGTTATTATGTTCAGGAATTCCTGTTCCAATAGGCAATATATTTGTATCAAAAATAATATCTTTAGCTGGGAAGTTAACTTTCGTAGTTAAAATATTATAAGCGCGTGAACAAATTTCAATTTTTCTTTCTTCAGTGGTAGCTTGTCCAACTTCATCAATAGCCATGACGACTACTTGATGTCCAAATAATTTAATAAATTTTGCTTTTTCAATAAAATCATCTTCACCATTTTTTAATGATATTGAATTGATAATTCCCTTTACAATTAAATGTTTTATTCCGCGTGTTATTGTTTCCCAGTTTGAAGAATCGAGCATAAAAGGGATTTGGGAAATTTCTGGATCGCAGTTGAGTATATTTAAAAAGGTAGAGATTGTCTCTAGCGGTAATAGTACATTATCTAAATTTATATCTATAATCTGTGCACCATCTTTTATTTGTTGTTGTGCAATATCAACTGCCTGATTATAATCCGAGTTGCAGATTGTGTTTAAGAATTTGCGTGAGCCATTAATATTTGTGCGTTCGCCAACTAGAGTAATGCCAATATTTGCTGAGCAAGACGGTATAGCATGAGACCGTTGAATATTTTTTGTTTGCCCAATTTTTTTATTTAGCAATTCAATATGTTTCGGCGTTGTTCCGCAACAACCGCCAACGATATTAAATAATCCTGAATGTTTGCAGATTGTATCGACGAATTCTTCTGCTGTTTCATCATAAGTACCATTTTCATTTGGTAGTCCGGCATTTGGATAAATACTAATAAAAAGTTCGGGAGCAATTCTATTTTTTATTTCGACTAATTTTTGAAGTTGGAGTTCAAGTTCTTTTGCACCAAGTCCGCAATTAAAACCGATAGCGATAAGTCCTTCAGTATGTTTAATACTAGTTAAAAATGTTTCTACTGTTTGCCCAGTAAGTAAACGACCGAATTTATCAATTGTAACTGATAATATTATTGGTAATATTTCAGCTGCGCTTAATTCTTGTTCGGCTAAGTGCTTAGCTAGAATTGCAGCACGACAATTCAAAATATCAAAAATGGTCTCAACTAGTATTAAATCAACTCCACCAGAGATTAATCCTAATATTTGTTCTTTATAAGCAGAAACAAGTTCGTCAAATGATGCAGCGCGATATTGTTGGTTATTGACATCTGGAGAGAGCGAAAGTGAAATATTAGTTGGCCCTACGGCACCAGCGACAAAACGCGGTTTTGCTTGAGACGAATATTTTTTACAAAGTTCTTTAGCTATTGTTGCACTAGTTTTATTTAGTTCAAAAATAGAAATGTTATTTTTGTAGTCCTTCTGAGAAATTGCATTGGCATTAAAAGTGTTAGTTTCAATTATATCGCTACCGGCGATTAAATACTGTTCGTGAATTTGGCTAATTACTTTGGGGTTAGTTAAGGAAAGCAAATCATTATTGCCATCATGATTTTGCAAATCAAATTTCTGAATTTCCGTTCCCATCGCACCATCAAGAAAAAGAATGCGTTGGGTGAGTAGGTCTCTAAGTAGTTTTATATTCATTGAATTTTGGTATTGTTTCTCGGGGTCAAGTTCAAGTATCTATAACTATATAGTTAAATTTGATAAACTTATTATTTTTCTCTAGTTGAAGATAAGATTAGATCGTATTTCAGAAATGCAAGGAGGATAGCGGTAAAAACTATAAAATCTGTTGAAATTAAACATAATGTTTTGCTTTATCTGGTATTAAAAGCAATTAGAAAAGACATTATGAAAATATGTTGAAATTTGCTCAAACGAAAATCGTTCAAATATGTTACTAAAAAAAGTCCAGAGGATTTTTCCAAAAAAAAAGATGTCAAAAGATGTAACAATAAGGACGCCAAAAATTATAACCATTATAGGCAGTAGAGCCGGACGCGAATGATCTGTGCGTTTAGATAGAGCTTTTAAATAGCTCTCATTAACTTCAACAATGTTTGAAGTATCTAATTTTTGCTTGTCTAAATCAGCACGAGTGATTTTTGTTTTGTATTCAGCGTCGAGTGATTTAGACATAAACCGCAATTTATTTCTTAGTTGTTTTTACATTGGTATTTTTCGTCTTCATACGACAATTACCAAAAGATCCTTTGATGATTTTCCCTTTTTTTGTTTTGCTATCTCCTTTTCCCATAATAAATTAAATCTCCATAATTAAAGTGCGGGTCCCCCGCGTAAATAAAATGTTAAATGGTGGTAAGCGATTAGCACTATTTTATCCCATACAAGCATAATGGGAATATTACCACTCACTTCTAGAAATCAGTATATTCATCTGAACCAAATTCATTAGACGCAAACTCATCATTCTCGCTAAATTCTGAATTTGTTGCCAAAAAGTCATTAGACGAATTGTTAGCTCCGACTGGTGGAATAATTTTTTTCGCATAATCTACAAAATTTGTAGCTACTGCCGGATTAGTCCCCCAGTGAATTTGAGCAATACTTAGTAAAACATTTGGACCGATTGAATATCCACCATTATGTGCAATAATATCTTTTTTATTCTCACGTGCTGACACAACTTCGGCTTGATCATAGAGTTCAAAACAGCAAGGAACTGCTTCTTCTAGTTTGATAGCCCAGCGCCCATCTCTAATTCCGCGAAGTAAACCGCCATTATGAATTAAGAAATTACTATTGGTTCCGCGAATTGAGCAAAGCGAGAAGAAATCATTATCAAATTTATCCATGAATGCTGTTGCTGTTGCAGGTAAGATTCCAAGTCCAGTTTGAATTTCGTTTGTATCTAGTAATTCAAGTTCTTTGCAAAAATATACACAAGCATCGCCTTCGGCATAGATCATTCCACCTTGGTCAATAAAGGAGCGAATAGAATCCAGCATTGTTTTGTTATTAAACAATTCTTTAAGATATAGTTTTATTTCGCCACTTGGAAAATAAAGGGCATTACAACCGTCAGGAATTGTTTCATCCTGAAGAGGCGAGAAACTTTTTAATTCGGCACCGTTTTGGCGCAGAATATTTAAATTATCTTGAATCACAAGGTGAAAAGCAGCATCGTCGGCTACACCGACTTTACAACAAATTTCTTTAGGAGAAGCCAATGTTGGGTCAAATGGTAGAGGCGAAGCCAGACGCGCTAAATCAAGCAAGGCATTAATGTTTATATGGTTATGAACGCGCGCTTGATATGTTTGTAATTGGGTTTTTGTAATTAGACTTGGATTAATGTTATTAAGCACTGGTTGCGTATCGTCATCCACAGGAATACCACCTAGATACTTTATGGATGTTACTGCTGAAATTGCGTTTTTAATTCTTTCGTCTTGCTCAGGATTTTGAACTTTTGTAGCTACTACACCAACAATGCGAACTCCCGGATTATAATTGCAACATCCGAGTACAAAAGCCGCGATATTTTCTGTCATTGCAGAAGCATCAACTACAAGAACCGCTGGTGTTTGGCTGGCTTTTAGAATATCAGCATCGGATAAACCAGAAAAAGCAAGTGGGCGCTTATCAAAGAGACCACCTTCACCAATTAGAAAGGTCAATTTCGCACCTTTGCTAAGACGAGAAAGTGATGAAAGCATTTGAGATTTGTTTAATAACCATGGATCCAGTGTGTGGGATAGACAACGTGTGATTCTGCGGTAATGTGTCGTTTCAATAAGTGAACTATTTAATTTGGCGGTTGCGGCTGGAATATTTCTGAGCGAAAGTTCGGTTAATAATCCTAAGACAAATGAGGATAGTCCCACGCCTTTGCTTGCGCCGACAATTGCCAGACGAGGCGCAGTATTTAAAAGTGACTTTCTTGATTCAAATGTAATTTTATCTGTTTTATTTCTATGAGTTTGATTTTTCATAAAATTTTATTTATTTTTTGGTGTGGCTTTGAGAGTGGGATTATAGATTATAATAGTTAAAACAATTGTGAAAACTCAAAAACAAGGCTGGCACATATATTTTAAAACGTATATTATGTCCACAAATAAATTGATATTGCAGGAGATTTAGTAATAATGATGCTTTAATGTATCAAATATTGCCTTATAAAAAAATATTAACAATTTTTTGCTTTTTTGTTCTTTATCATTAGATATTAGGAAATTGTTAATGGAAAAATCATAAAAATCACAATAAGAAGAGGGAATTTATATTTGAAAGGTTACTAACTAATCATTATTTTGGAGGAATGAAATCATTATGAAAGCAAAACTACAAGAAGATATAAAAGTATCAATGAAAGCACGTGACTCAAAGAAGTTGGAAACGCTTCGTCAATTATCAGCAGCAATTAAGCAGGTTGAAATTGATACTAGAAAGGAACTTACTGATGCCGATATTATTGCAATTTTTCAAAAGGAAATTAAAAAACGTCGTGATGCAATTGAATTCGCAGAAAAAGCAAATCGTGAGGATTTAATTGAACAGAGTAGGTGGGAAATTTCTTTGATTCAAGAATATCTTGGAGATCAACTATCTGAAGATAAATTACGTGAAATTATTCAAAATATAATTAATGCAGGTAATAACCATATAGGTAAGATTATGGGCGAATTGAACCAGCAGCATAAGGGAAAATTCGAAGGTCAGGTAGCTAGTAGAATTGTAAAGGAAATTTTGGGATAGACATGGCTAACTTCAGAAGGCCTACGTTTTTTTAGTTACGATTTATGTTCGCCTTCTGAGTACAATACTCCGTCCAATGCAAAACAGACGCGTCTTAGAAAACTTGTTTGTAATTCATCGTACATTTGAAAAATTTCATCGCGACTTAATAAGCATGTCTCAGAAATTTCATCTTTATCTAGCTTAATAGAGTTGTACTGTTCTTGGCTAATTGGTTTTGCAAAAAATATGAATTGGCAAGTATCGCCTTTGCCTTTTATTTTATTATCAGCTTTTTAATAATCTACTGTTGCAAATTTATCAATTTCAAGAGTTAATCCTAACTCTTCTTCTGCCTCGCGAATAGCAGTTTGAGCCAGAGATTCATTAAATTCACATACACCACCCGGAATTGTGAAGCTTTTATTTCCGTATGCTTTTTTTAAGATTACATATTTCCCGCCGCACGGAACTAATAACGCCACCGCCATGTATTTGCGCGGTAGCGAAGGGTAATATTCTTCTGGTGGGATATAGGCCATATATTATATCCCCTTTTGTAACTACACTGTAAAGAAGTTCGCTAAACGAAGTGCAATAACTAAAGCGAAGATTACAAGTGATTCAATTAATGCCAAAATTAGAATCATAGGTGTGAAAATTGCTTTTGACGCTTCCGGATTTCTACCAATACTATCTAATGCTGCAGCACCTGCACGACCTTGAGCGAAAGCGCCACCAGCAGCAGCAACTCCGATTGCAATTGCAGCTGCAATTGCTCTAAAATCAGTTAGATATTCATTCATTTCTAAATGCTCTTGTGCAAACGCCGCTCCGACTCCGCAGAATAAAGCGATGTTAAACAAGATAAAACCAAAAATAATAACTTTGTTCATGATGTTGTTTCTCCAGTTTTTAAAGATGCTCTGATACTGCGCAAGAATCTTATGGGTTAATTATAAATTTTAACTACTTCTCACTAATTCAATAATTTTTTCAGTATTTTCCTCGCTCTCTTTATGCTCATCGTGTTCTTCATCCCCAAGGGCAAGTTTGATGTAAACCATAGATAACAAAGAAAAAACAAATGCTTGTACAAAACAAACGAAGGTTCCAAGTACATAGCAAAGAAAAACCGGCACGATGAATTTTCCAACCAAATCGTTTACTAAAGTTAAAGTTAAATGGTCGCCGGTAATATTTCCATAGAGACGAATACTTAATGTTAATGGACGTACGATATTACTAACTAATTCAATCGTTGCAACTAAGACACCCACTATTAGTAGTGCTGGTTTTAACAATTCCGGACCACCAAAGAAATGCTTTAGATAACCAATAATGCCGTGTTTTCTAATACCGAGGAAATTGTAGAAAAGAAAAGAGATGATGGCAATACCAAAATTGAAGACAACATTATCTGGCCAAATTCCACCAGTTGCTGCTACAAAACCAGGTACTAGCGAAATCAAATTCATACATAATATATATATAAACATTGTGGCGATGAAGGGGAGATATTTGCGATTTTCTTTTCCCATGACATCATCACTAAGTGAAATTAACAGTGCGCAAAGTGTTTCACAAACGAAACGTATTGAAAATTTATTATCCGGGACGAGATAGTTGTTAACATTTTTTTTGATTTTGCAACCGACAGAAATGCCAGTAACAGCGATAATGATTGCCACGAAAAGCGCAGTAATTAATGTTTGATCTGCGTGAGGAAAAGCCTGTCCTAGAAAAGTATAGCCGTGTGACATGGTTAGTGGATAATTTTATTATAGTATGAGAACTGGCGCGTCGCTAACAACAAAATATTAGTTATCGCAATAAGTTATTTTATTTAGAGAGATTTTGCTTGTGGGATGACTAAAACAATATGGGGAGTACCCTCCTGTTACTTGAGTTTTTTTCAGAAAACCAAATTCGCAATGTACAATGCACAATTCACAATGTACAATTACTGTTACCCGCAACATCAAACGAGTAATCCAGAATGGCAATCTCCTGACTGTTTATCACGTTTGGGGGCAGGGATGGGAATTGTGCATTGTAAATTGTAAATTGTGCATTATGTAAGTTCTACACAATTGTTATTCAAAAATAAAACTAAGATACAAGAAAATTCAAGCAAACTGACTATATTATGTAATCCCCAGTATTGCACAAGCAGCGATGACAGCAGTTTCAGTGCGCAGGGTTTTCACGCCGAGTGATGTAGGAATGAAATTTTTAGATTGGGCTAATCCAATTTCCTGCTGGGTAAGCCCACCTTCGGGGCCGATGATAATAATGGCATTATCGTCGTTGTGATTTTGAATGACATCTGTGATTTTTCGCGCATTATCACTAAGTGCAAAAATCATTTGCAGCGGTTCAGTCGAAATGGAATTAAGCGCATATTCAAGAGAACTAATAAATTTAATTTCAATGTCTTTACCACTAAAACCGGATTGTTTGGTTGCTGCTTCTTTTATTTTTTTTAAACGTTCCAATTTTTTTTGTTGTTGTTCTAGAGTGAGGTGATTCTGAGTACGTTCAGCGTTGAAGAAAATTATTTGAGCAACGTCAAGCTCGACTGCTTTTTCGACTATAAAATCAGCAGTTGGAGGTTTAGGAAAACCGCAGAGTAAAGTTATTTGACGCGCAGTAGTTGGTTCTAATAATTTTGTTAATAAAATTTCTAAAGTTGAATTCGTTTGGTTTATATTTATAATTTCACCCGTAAAACTTGATGATTGCTTAGGAAAAATTACTTCAACTATATTATTTATTTTACAACGTAAAACATTTACTAAATGATGAAAATTTTCGTTTGAAATAGTAATAGTTTTACCGCAGTCCGTGGCTTGGTTATTCTCAATTACAATTCGTGGTACACGCATTATAGTATTTCAAATCCTTCTGATGTTAAATCTCCAATGTCTATTAGTCCTACAATAGTGTTATTGCTTGTCACGACTGGTAGTTCATCAATTAGATATTTTTTCATTAGCGAAATTGCCTCCACAACTTTTTGTGTATCCAAAATTGTTTTTGGATTTTTTATCATAACTTGAACGGCGGGAATTTTACCAATATTTTCTGCATTTTGTGTTTTAAATGCAAGGCGGAATAAATCGCCTTGGGTGATAATACCTTTTAACTTATTATTCGCATCAGAAATTAAAACTGCACCGGCACGGAGAGGGGCTTCAGTCATCATT
>JAVBQZ010000132.1:0-8370 GCA_031548505.1 Bdellovibrionota bacterium
TATTTTTTTTTTATTTCAAAAAATTCACTTTCCTTATCATCAACTTTCTGTTTCTCTACATAACCAAGTAGAACATTATGAATTTTCTTGAGATATGAAGAATAATTCACAAGCATTCGCCTGTCAGAACCTGTGCCTTTATAATAACGGTAACGCAGGTAGAGCACACGAGATAAAATCGCTAAAAACCCTAAAATCAAGGATATAGTAGTAAAAATAAATATATAAAATATTCCGCTTTCCATTTACAATTCAATCCTGTTTCACAACGTTATCATTATTGGTTTTTTCTGCGCCTGTATTCACTGCAACATTACCCATTGCTATATTTTGTGCATTTTCTTTGCCTAAAGACCAATCATCCTCGCCTTCTGCGCCATTACCATCAGTCGGTTCATTTTGCTCCTCTGCTACTGGTACTAAATTCTCTACTTGCTTTTTAACTTTAATTAACGGGGTAACCAAATTTATTAAATCCTGAATACTATCTTCAAATTCCGTCGATTCACGTTTTGCTTCCGGATTACATTCATACCTTGAAATAAATTCATCAAAATCAAAAGTTAGATTCGCATTTCCAAAACCAATTTCCTTCGTCGCTCGCAAATAATAGAATAGCAATCCTAATAACCCTGTAACAAATATCACAGTTGCTAAAATAACCATTACAATTACGCTATATAATCTAATGTCCTCTTCACTAATTGAAGATACATCTTGATTAATCGCTGTCGTCGCATCATCGTCTATAGTATTAGGCAGTATACTTTCTTGTTGAACTACTTCTTCTGCCTGTACAGGCGCCACAACAGCGTTTTGTTGAACATCACGAACAGGTTGAGTATCTGATGCTACTAAATCTTCTTCTACAATATTATCATTTGCACGCTTCTCAACATCAGACGTATTATTCACTTTACCAGCTAAGTTATTGCTCGTTTCTATCTCTCGTGTAAGTTGTTGCTCATATACTTGTCGACGCAGAGGTTTTAATACCAACAAATTAGACAAATCATTAATCTCCGATCCACTATTAGTAACCCCCAGCACCTTTGCATAAACTAGCGCCTCTTTATCATTAAATGATATAACATTGCGACGTAAAACCCTATATATTTGTTTGTTATTTGGTTCAGGTAACAGTTGGAATGGATAAACTTTTCCTAACTCCGCATCTTTGGCAAATAAGACGACTCTCAAATTTCGGGAATTATTAACAACTGCATTATCAACACGAACTTCGAAATGCTCCTGCTCATCAATATTTGTTAAACGCACATTAGAAACCGTATTTTGAATATCAAGTAAGATTATTTGCTGACGTGAAAAAGTTGGTGCCCTTGCAGTAATCAAACATTTGTATTTGCCAGCTTTGTCCAATGCCAACTTAGTGGTATAAACACCATCTTTAGCAAGCTCATCACCATCCTCGCCAAGATCATTTAAATCACCCTCTGCTAGTATTTTACCGTCGTCAGTTAAAATTTTATAAGTAAAAAATAAAACATCTTTTAGGGCATCATCCTCCATCAACATTTTTCCATTCTGTATAAATCGGGCGGTTAAAAATGGTTTATCACCCTTTTTGAATGGCCCATCCGGCAACTTTGTTTGTAGTTTTAGTCCAGTAATTATGCGAACAAAACTACCATCAATTTTATTTATACCTTCCACTTTCCAACGACCAACCAACGGATTCTTAATAGTCACTAAATCGAACTGCTTACCTCTAAACCATTTTAAACCAAACGTAGTTTTATCCAGAGCTAATGTTTCGCCAGCAGGATCTATTAAGTGAATTTTTGCACTATCGCCATTGTGGTTAATATAAAATATTGCTTCATCAACATGAGCATCAAGATCCACAACCTTTCCATTGAACTCTGCAATTTGTGGGCGTTTCAAAGTTAAAAATAAATCAGAAAACTTTTGGTGCAAAGAATTTACATTATCAGCAAACCAATCCATTCCACCTGTTTTATATGCCAGCTGTTTCAAAAATTCTCTGTCCGCTTCTACACTAAAATCAATCGTATAAAGTTTAATTTTTTTGTCACGAAACTTTTGCAAATCATTTTCTAATAAATTCCTGGCCAAGTCTTCGTTCTTACCCTTACTTGGTGGTGCATCCAACTTGCCATCACTTAACAGAATAACGACTTTCGTATCCACTACGCTTGGCTTTAACTCATTGTATGCAGCTTCAATCGCGCTATTCATATCCGTGAAATTGCCTTCTGCAGGAATTCCATTGATAACTTTCATAACCTCAGGAAGCTTTAATCTTGAAATTCGTGTTAAAGGAACGATTTGCTGAACATCATGACCAAAAGTAAACACGGCTAAACGGTCATTCGTATTTAGAAAATTTAGGAGGAGTTCCGTTGCTTGATCACGCAAACGTCGTGGATCAGTACGATTCATACTACGCGAAATATCTAACAATAAAACTATATCGGAGCTTTGCTCAGATATATTCTCACGTGCCAGGTTACTTATATCATCATCTTCCACTAAACTGTTCCCACTGACATCAACCTGTTTATCGGGAGATACTTTATCCTGACCAAGACTTACATCAACATTTGAATCTTCACCAACCTTAATTAAATCTCTAGCCAAAACCGCAGTCGGCTCGGCATTACTATTGCCTAACACAAATACCGACAATAAAATTGTCGCCGATAACAGAGATTTTGCAATTATATTTGTGCGCATAAAAAAGTTTAAACACTAGGCAATATTATATTTATTATATTGCCTAGCGTAAAATCCAAAAATTTCCACAAACGAAGCGAACAAAAATTCTGGATATTATGACTACCTAGATAACCGAATACTTAAAATCTTATCCCCTACCCGCAACTTTTCTACCACATCCATCCCATTAACAACTTCCGCAAATACGCTATATAACCCATCTAATTGCGGCGATTCACCCAACGAAATATAAAACTGACTACCATTTGATTCACGCTCCGGATTTTTATCACCCCTAATTCGCGACATTGCAATGGTTCCACGCCTATGTTTTACGTCCGAAAATTCTGGAGGCAAAGTATATCCCGTTCCACCAGAACCATCATTATTAGGATCACCACTCTGCAAAATGTACCCTTGAAAATAGCGAAAAAATGTTAGCCCATTATAAAATCCATTTCGTGCTAGATATTGAAAATTTAAGACATGCACTGGGGCCTTATTTATCAAGAAACGCATTTCAAAAAAACCCTTAGTAGTTTGTACAAGGGCAAATTGCGATGCATCGGCAACAGCATAATCATTAACTGCAAAAGGTAATGCCCATCCCCGCTGAGCAATAAAAAACAACAAACACAATAAAAGTGCACATATATTTAATTTCACTCTACGCATGACGCGCGCGCCTAACAATTATAACTACGTGAAACAATAGATTTTTTGATGGGGAACAATTGAAAAGCTTGCAAGTAATCAACACTAAAAAAGTTATTTTGTGACCACGGGCAAATTTTACGACGAAATAACTTTTCAGTATCTAAACAAATATTAGGCGGAAATCGTTTAAACTTTTACTAATCATTACCAAAATACTCTTTTAAGAGCCAATCTGAGGATAAATCACCAGGCATCTCTATCTCTTCTACCCTGAGGTCTTGCTTTAAGGAAAATAAAAGTTCTCTTAGTGTTTGCATAGAATCGCTTGGTGCTATAATGACTAGTAGCCCACGTTCAGCGTTCAGGGTTCTAACTATCCCAAGCCCCTCATAACTTTCTAAAATAAATTTTATTGAAACGATTTGTTCAGGTGGCGATTTTATAAATATTAATTCTTGATCCATAATTTTTTATGTTCACTTCATTTCAACGTTACAAACAATCCATAGGTAAAATTATCATTACACTTTTTGTCGCCCTATTAATGTTAAGCTTTGGGATGGGTATGTTTAATATAGGCGGAGCCGAAATCCAACGTAATGCCATTATCATTGATAAAACAGAAATTACATTTAATCAATTTGAAACTGAAAAAGAAGAAATTTATAATAATACAATGTTTTCGTTATACCAACAATACGGCGAAGCATTTAACTCTTTCGCCGAACAGATTGATGCTGAAATTCGCAAAAGCCTTCCTCAACAAGCAGTCCAAAACATTATTCAAAAACAATTATTTGCCAAATTTACAAAAGATATTGGGCTTACGGCGTCTGACACACTTGTTAAAAACCAAATCAAAAAGGATGTCGAACAAGCATTCCCTCAATACGGCGGACTTAATAAGCAAAGTTTTTCGTCATATTTAAGAATGCTACGCACAACTGAAAAGAAACTTGAAGAAAATACAAGAAAACAAATTCTTCTCAACACACTCGCAAAAACAATTACAGATTCTTATATACCTTCAAAAGCAGAAATTGAAAAAATCTATCAAAATAATAATGATAAATACGCATTTTCTTATCTTGAATTTGACCAATCAAAATATATAAATAAAGTAAAAATTGACGATACAGAACTACAAGATTTTTTTGAGAAAAAGCAAGAACAATATCGCACACCAAAAATTGTTGATTATTCTTTCGTAGAATTTGATTCTACTACTTTCAAAAATGAAGCCGACGTAGTTGATGAAGACATTGTCAATGAATACGAAAAACGTAAAATAACATTCAATCCAATTGCTAAATTTAAATTGCGTCAAATAGTATTCAACAAAAATGAAAAAAATGAAGAGGAAAAGAAAGAACTCGCATTAAATACCAAAGCGCGTCTCAACAATGGAGAAGATTTTTCCAAAGTTGCCAGCGAAATCTCCGAAGATGCAAATACAAAAACAAAAGGTGGTGATTTAGGAACTTTAGAATACAAAGACATCCCTGAAAATATAAAAGATAAAGTCACAACGTTGGAGGAAGGACAGTTGTCTGAAATCATTAATGCTGATGGCTCTTACATTATCGTACTTGTGGAAAAAATCACGCGCGAACAATTCCCAGAGTTCGCACAGTTAAAAAATAAAATAATCGATGATTTAAAGGCTGAACTTGCACCAACCTACGCTAAAAACGCAGCTCTGGCTTTTATAGAGGAATTTCAAATCCGCGAAAATCACGATACTAAATTGAAAGAATTTGCGGCTATGCAAAAACAAGAAGCACAGGTGAAAGTAGCAAAAACAACCGAACAAACCGATAAGCTTGGTGAACGTGCATTAACAATGCCACAAGATACGGCAGAGCTTTTTGAAATAGACAAAAAGTTTTTTGTTATTGCAATCAATAGCATAATTGATCCGGCAATTCCTGAATTAAAAAATATTCGTGCTGAAGTTGAGCGAGATTTTCGTGCCGAGAAATCAACACAGCTTGCTTTTGAAAGCGCAAAAGATGTTGCAGATAAATTATCTAATGGTGAAGATTTTAAAGCTCTTGCAAATGCAAATGATATTGTAATCAAAAATATCAAGCCAACTGCTAGAATTGAAAACGGTGCAATAATGTTTCAAAATTCAAATATTAAAAACCAAGTCTTTGCTTTAACTCCTGAAAATAAATTCAGTCCTACTTTAAAATATGGCAACAGCTTCTATATTTTTCGTCTAGACAATGTTGAAATGGCAAAGCAGGATAAACTCGCTGAACAGGAGCCTTTAATTGTAGCGCAAGAAAAGAACAAATTCTCAAATGTCGTTCTTAACACTTTACTAACAAATCTAAGAAATAATGCGACAATTAAGATAAACGATAGCATAACTGCGGAACAATAATCACAGGGGCACAAGCCCCTGTACGTCTTGATGTAAAATTTATGAGCAGTACCCCAATTTTATTTATTGACGATGATGACACCGGACGTGAATATTTAATCAGATCATTACTACGTCGCGATGCTTCGCTTAATTGCATTAGCGCTGACTCCGAAATTGCCGCTCTCGCAAAAATCAAGTCCGAGAACCCACAAATCATTATTCTTGACCTTTCTCTTAATAACGAAATCGGACCGGATAGCGGGCTTAATTTAATTTCAAAAATTCTCACGCTAAATCCAAATGCACGTATCCTTGTTTTAACCGGACATACTGCGGATATATTCGGTATCCAGGCCTTAAATAACGGTGCTGCTAGTTTTTTAAGCAAACCAACAAATCCGGATCATTTACTCGCATTAATATATGATGCGCAGAAATTCGCCAACCTGACTGAAAAATACTTAAATGCGACACAACAAGTGAAATCTAATTACCCCGGATTAATTTTTAACTCCGACAAAATGTTTAAAATTGCTGAGCAAATTGATTATGCCGCTTCAAATGATTTACCAGTTGTTATTTTCGGCGAAACAGGCACCGGCAAAGGTATTGTCGCGCAAGCAATTTTTGAAAAACAAAAGAAACATAAAAAGAATTTAATTACTTATTGTCCAAGTTTTACAAATAACGATTTGATTAACAGCGAATTATTTGGACATAATAAAGGAGCTTTCACCGGCGCGACTGAAACACGCAAAGGATTAATTGAAGAAGCAGATAAAGGAACTTTATTTATGGACGAAATCGCGGAATTGCCCGCTGACGTTCAATTAACTTTATTGCGCGTTATCCAAGAAAAAAAGTTCCGCGTTATCGGCAGCAACAAAGAAATTGCCTCTGATTTTCGCCTGATTAGCGCAACCAACAAAGATGTCGATAAATTAATTGAGCAGGAAAAGTTTCGACTAGATTTATATCATAGAATTTCTCACATTATTATTAAGCTACCTGCACTCCGTGAACGCCGTAAAGATATCCTTCCATTAGCCGAACATTTTATTCGCAATCTAAACTGTTCTGAAAAACTTTCTGTTTATGGATTATCGCAAGAAGTTTCTGATATAATTATAAACCAAGAATGGCCTGGAAATATTCGAGAACTACGCGCTTGTATTGAGGCTAGTGCATTTTTTGCAAACTTTAAAAAACACAGAATAATTGAAATTAGTGATTTGCAAAACTTAGAAAAAAACTCTGTAAATTGTGAAACTGATAAACAAAATTCGCTCAAACATAAGGAAATAATTTTGAGTCAAAACCCAATGAATTTTAGAGATACCATAAATGATTACGAACTACAGCTAGTTCAAACTGCCTTAGAAAAATTTGACAACAACCAATCTAAAGCTGCAAAATTCTTAAATCTTGACAGGACATCATTAATTAGAATTATAAATAGGAAGATTTTTAAATTATAATTAAGAGGAGCAAGTATGATAAAAGTAGCAATAGTCGGATATGGAAATTTAGGGAAAGGAGTTGAAACAGCAATTTCGCAAAATGAGGATTTTGAATTATTTGCCATTTTCTCAAACCGCGCTGGCCAACTTGAAGTAAGTTCAGACGTGAAAGTGCTGCCAACTGATCAATTGGAAAAATTTAGAGAAGAAATTGATATATTATTGTTATGCGGAGGTAGCGCAAACGATGTCCCGCGAATTGCACCGCAATTGCTCAAAACTTTTAACATCGTTGATAGCTACGACAACCACGGCGATCTTCTAAGATATTTAAAAGAGCTTGATGAAATCGGCAAACATAATAGTACATTGGCAATTTCTGCAACTGGCTGGGATCCTGGTTTGTTCTCAATGATGCGAGTATTATGTAAAGCATTTTTACCTAAATCAGAGACACACACTTTTTGGGGCAAAGGAGTTAGCCAAGGACATTCAAATGCCGTACGTGATATTGCAGGGGTTAAACAAGCCGTTCAATATACAATTCCAAAAGATGCAGCAATTTCGCTCGCAAAACAAGGTGACAATTGCAAATTATCAAATCAGCAAAAACATATAAGAGAATGTTTCGTCGTATGTGATAAAGCAGATGAATCACGTATCGCTAACGAAATTAGGACAATGCCTCAATATTTTGAAGGATATGAAACTATCTTAAACTTCATTAGTGAGGAGCAATTTAATCGTGAACATGCAGGCAAACTCAACCATGGAGGATTGATTATCGGCAGCGGAATACATGCAAGCGGAAATACAAGCCGGATGACTTTTGAACTTAATCTCGATAGCAACCCTAAATTTACTGCTGGCATTATGCTCGCATATGCTCGTGCATTAATGAAACTCAAAAACCAAGGAAAATTCGGAGCATTTTCAGTATTAGATATCCCGCCGGTTCTATTACTGGATGCGGATAGAGAAAACATTATTAAGAATTTATTATAAAAAGAGCAGCCAGGAGATTATCATGGGAAAACCATAAAAGCTGGCTGCTAATGCGCATTTTGTTTATTTTTGCGCTTCGTCATTTTCCTCGATAGCAGCCTTATTTCTTCTGGCATCTCCATCCAAGGTGACAGCACATGTCATAGTCAAAATGAAACGATATGCGTTTTTCAG
>JAVBQZ010000083.1:0-3457 GCA_031548505.1 Bdellovibrionota bacterium
TTTTGCTGGGCTTAATATTATTGCTTCCGTTTATCTTGTATCAACGGGTGCCGAAAAGTCAGCCAATATAATTTCCCTTTTAAGGGGATTTGTCATTATCATTCCGATGTCCTTCATACTCTCTCAGGTGGGTGGGATCAACGGGCTTTGGGCAGTATTTCCCGCAACAGAATTTCTTGTGGCACTGCTCAGCATATATAAAATCCGACATAGAAAAGTCAACTTAACCAAATCTTAAAATTCTAAGTCCCTCGTCTTTACCTTTCTTGATTATGATAAGTATAGAAAGGAGGAACAAAATGAAAAAAAATTCAAAGTTTGCTATATTATTTGTTACTGTTCCCTTTGTGCTGCTCACTTTCATTGTCAGCCAGGGCATGAAAAAAGGCGGATGGCAAAGTGACACAGCAGCTGAAATCACGACAGGTCAAAGCATTCCGTATGAAACAAAATTCATTCCGGTTGCGGATGTACACAACTCCCACAACCTATGGCTTGTGAATGAGGAGCATGAAGTGAGCACACAAAAAAAGGTTGAAACGGTTCCAGCTTATTTAAGAGTGGCCCTATCCCGGAGTGATATTACTTTAAACTCAGAAGCATTGGAAAAAGTAGAGGAAATGTTTCGAGAGGCACAATATGATTATATTGTTACAAGTGGTTTTCGCACTTTACAAAGGCAGACGGAATTATTTGAAGATGCTCTTGATAAGTCTTATGTGGCGCTGCCTAGACATAGTGAACATCAGACGGGATTGGCAATCGATATTCAACTAAACAGTAAGAGTCTTAAAGACCTTGGAAATACGAGAGAAGGTAAATGGCTAGTTGAAAACTCATATCGCTTCGGTTTTATCCTTCGCTATCCAGAGGATAAGATTGACCTTACGAAGATATCATACGAATCATGGCATTTTCGATATGTTGGGATACCACACGCATATTTTATGAAAGAACATAACTTTTGTTTGGAAGAATATATTCAGTGGCTTAAGAAAAATAAATATTATGACATCGTTGCAGGTAAAAATAAATATCGGGTATTTTATACGAGCAGTAAAAATGATATGATTAAAGTACCAGTATGTGAATCATATGAGTTATCAGATGATAATACAGGAGGATATATAATAACGCAAAAGGTAACAAATAGATAGAAAGGGTAGACGTTGATGAAATATAGAGTATTGGTATGTGATGATGATGAAGACATTGCTTCTGCATTAGAGATTTATTTGCAAAGTGAGGGTTATGAAGTATCGAAGTGCTTTAATGGACAGCAGGCAACCAAAATCATTGCAGAAGAAAATGTGCATTTGCTTTTGTTAGATATTATGATGCCCGTTATGGATGGTCTTACAGCAGCTGTAAAAATTCGTGAAAAAAGCAACGTTCCCATTATTTTTTTAAGTGCTAAAAGCGAAGACACAGATCGAATATTGGGACTTAATATTGGTGCGGATGATTATGTTACAAAACCTTTTAATCCAGTAGAGCTGCTCGCTCGTGTGCGCGCGCACCTAAGAAGATATTCTCACTTGGGGAGCATGCCGGAAGTTTCTTCCGATATTTATCAAACAGGAGGACTCCTTTTAGATGATACAAAGAAAAAGATTATGGTCGAAGGTGAAGATGTTTCCCTGACCGCAATGGAATATAATATATTGAAACTGTTAATGCAAAATATGGAGCAGGTTTTTTCATCTGATCAGATTTATGAGCAGATATGGAATGAGCCAGCATTTGATATTGGTAAAACAGTGGCGGTACATATTCGCCATATTAGGGAAAAAATTGAAATCAATCCGAAGGAACCACGTTATTTAAAAGTGATTTATGGACTCGGGTATAAAGTGGTTAGATTTGATTACTAGGAGGTAGAAAATGAAAATTAAATTAAGTTCAAAATTTACAATGTGGATATTATGCGCACTTTTATATGCTTTTGCTTTTGCAGAAGTTGCATCATTAAGTAATCCGTTCCTTTATTATGCAAGCAAGATTCCATTTTTGCCAGTTGACTATACTTATTACTATTCAGAATTAAATCCAGTTTATTTTTTTGGCGGAATGGTGACGTTATTCTTTTTAATTCTTTCTTTATGGTATCAAAAGGAAAATGCATTTGGAAGATGGCTGAGCCAGCGAAGGGTATGGCTAGTAAGTGGTGTTTTGTTTATTGTCGGAACTATTATAGTAATGTATCCGATGCACTTTGCTGTTCAATCTTTTAGCTTGCTCATATTGACAGTGCTCTTTTTTGCAGTGTGCATGCTGTGGTTTTATTATATGGTTCTCCGTACTAAAGCAGGGGCTATTTTTAAAAAGGTTTGTTGGAGACGATTTTTGGTAACTTTTCCGATCGACTCTCAAATGGGAATGTCGATGGTGGCATTGTTTTATATTAATATGGTGTTGGTTTTGTTTGAATTTATGACAGGATTTAAAAATAGTATTTTTTATTTGGCGTCTGCTACGTTAGGAATCGTACTTCTTTCTTATATTGCATCCTATCTGTCGAATTTTGCTAGTAATTATAAAGTATCCTACGAAAAGGCAGTAGCGGAAAAAATAAAGTCGGAGCGGTTTAAGACAGAGCTGATTACAAATGTGTCACATGATATTAAAACGCCTCTCACATCCATTATTAACTATGTTGATTTGCTAGGAAAAATTGAAACGAACGATGAAAAGGTAAAAGAATATACCGCTGTTTTAGAAAAAAAATCACAACGATTGAAGCACCTGATTGAAGATTTGATTGAAGCTAGTAAGGCAGGTACTGGCAACATTAAAGTAAATCAGGAAATCATTCATGGGAATGAGTTTATTGGTCAGATTGCAGGGGAGTTTGATGACCAGATGGTAAAACAAGAGTTACATTTAATGATTCATTTGCCAGAGGAAGATGTATTGATTCTAGCAGATCGAAATCATCTGTGCCGGGTAATGGAAAATATTTTTAATAATGCGATTAAGTATTCGCTGTCGGGAACGAGGATTTATGCTGATTTAAAGCTGGAACAAGAAGGATACATCTTTTCATTAAAAAATGTATCGCGGGAGCCACTCAATATTTCACCGGACGAACTAACTGAAAAATTTGTACGGGGTGACCGCTCACGTATGACCGAAGGGAACGGTTTGGGGTTAAACATCGCGAGGAGTTTGATGGAAGCGATGGGGGGAGAACTTAAGCTTAATATCGTAGGAGACTTATTTGAAGTGCGACTGATGTTACCAGTTAATGAGAAATAACAGTTGGGATAAGAGAACGCGGCCGTGGAAAAAACATATTGACTAAAAAAAGAGACTAGACTATACTAAAGTTATAAAATAGAAATGAAAAGAGGTAATGTATGTCAAGTGTGGTAGAAAAGGAAAACTCAACGAACTAAATAGTTGAAAAGGAATGCAATAAATTGTGTTTTTTATTGTCGCGCCTTTTTTCTGCTCT
>JAVBQZ010000005.1:0-5317 GCA_031548505.1 Bdellovibrionota bacterium
TTTGCAGTATTCATGATACGCCGTATAACATCTTGTTTATATTGATATTTTATGCTTTTGGCACATAGCTGCTTATATTATGGGTATATAAAAGTATAAAATTAGCTTATTGAAACTATTCAGTAAAATTTTAATCTAAACGATACTTAATTAATTACATTTGAAAAAATTATGATAAACGAAGAAAAGCAAAACAATGATACTGTAACTCGTTATGACTCTGCTAAAAAAATTGAAGAGTTTTTAAATGAAATTGAAGCAAAAATAAACACCGAAAGCGATGTTACTATGCATACAATGCTTGCAATCAATGACTTGCTTCGCAATTCAAAAACACCACAATCCTTAACTGACGCTACAAAAGAACGCATTAAGACAATCTGGAATAAAATCAGTTTAACTGGTTTAGAACTTAATCAACCACCGTTAATCTTTGGCACACCAGAATTATTTGTAGGCCAAGATATCGTTACTGATGATAATTTAGATGATGGCACGGAAGTAGTAAGTATTACACTCCCACCTGACAAAGAAGAATGTTCAAAGAAAAAGACAGCTACCAAAAACGAAGATGACGACGAGTACGATGATGATGATGATGAAGATTGTGATTATGATGAAACAGATAGCAATGCCGACGGTTCTGATAAAGATAAGAAATAAAAAAGAACAATGTACAATTCACAATGTACAATGCACAATTACCGCCCCCAGCCTTTTTACTTTGTTATGGAAAAGATTTAAGGTAATTATGGTAATTATATAGTCAATTGACTTGAAAATTTCTATAAAACCATTAATAGTGTATAGTTTATAATTATTGTCTTGCACTATCAAATAAATAATTTAGCAATTTACCATTATTACCCTGGCCTATCGTATTGAGTGGAGGGGCTGAGAATTGTGTATTGTAAATTGTGCATTGTTATTGCCTATTATGAAAATTCTTACTTATCCAAATCCAATATTAAAAACGATAAGCGAACCGGTTGTTGAATTTAATAAAGATTTAAAAAAATTCATCAACGATATGGTTGATACAATGTACGCTGATGATGGCGTTGGTTTGGCTGCAATACAAGTTGGCCGACCCATTCGCGCAATTGTAGTGGATGTTGGTCTTGAAAATGAATGTGCTGATTTCTTAGATACAAGCAAAGAGAAACAAAAACATCAACCGAACTTATTCAAATTAATTAACCCTAAAATTCTAGAAAAACATGGAGAAATTAAATATACTGAAGGGTGCCTGAGCGTTCCAGACATTCGCGAAAAAGTTACTCGCGCAAAAACTATAAAAGTACAAGCACAAGATGAAGATGGAAATACTTCTGAATTCATTGCTGATGGCCTGCTATCAATTTGCATTCAACATGAAATCGATCACTTAGACGGAATTTTATTCGTTGACCGATTGAGCCGTTTGCAAAAAGAAATGATGAAAGGAAAGCTAAAAAAGCTAAAATAAATATGGCATTTATTACTTAGTTTTCTCCAAAAGCGTTTGTAGTTTTTATTAAATTCTATTTAATTGTCTCTATCTTCAACTTTAAAATTCTTTCAAATGACCGCTCAATTTGTTCTGTAGTAATCTTTCCTTCACTAATGGCTTGTTTTACTATATCAATAATTTTTCGTGGTAATTCTAGGTCAGAAACCCCAAAGTTATTAGAAAATATCAAAATGTCTGTCCCAGCATTTATGGCGTTGATTACAGTATCTTGTAGAGAATAATTATTTCTAATTGCCCCCATGTGTAAATCATCAGAAATTATAACCCCATCAAACCCTAATTCCTGTCTCAAAATTCCGGTTATAATATTTTTAGAAAGGGAAGCTGGAAGATACCCGTCAAAATTTTTATTAATTACGTGAGCCACCATAACGCTCCTTGCCAAGCCTTCAGTAATTAATGTTTTATACGGGAGCAGTTCGTCTGGTTGCCATACATCTGTTATATCAACAAAACCCAAATGCGAATCTTTTTTGGCACTACCATGGCCGGGGAAATGTTTTAGTGATGTAGCTATATTGTAAGCATCTGATGCCTTTATTACCTGCTTGGCAAACTTGATTACAGTTTCAGCATTTTTACCAAAGCTACGCCTTTTTTTAGTAATTGCCGGGGATTTATAATTTCTTCTTATATCAACGACTGGGGCAAAATTAAAATTAAACCCAACTTCAACCAAAACCTCCGAAAGTTTACAGTACATATCATAAGCCTGCTCCTCTGAAAGATTTCCTGCTATCCAATTTGCAGTTTTAAAATTTGGGAAACCATTTCTGGAATTAAGCCGCTGTACAAGTCCTCCTTCCTGATCGACGCCAACAAATAATGAATATTTTACAGCTTGTGCTTTTAATGCACTAATAAGCCTTTTTACCTGTTCCGGATTTTTAATATTGTCATTTATACCACCGGTAACAGAAGGTATATGTTTATTAGAAAGTTTTGCTGCTGTAGCTGAAAATAAAGTTACTCCACCGATTTCACCTTTCTCTATTTGAGTTAATACAGTTTTTACTGATGGACAATCTGGAGCGTCCCCGCTAAATCCTATATTAATCATTTGTCCAATTTGTTCGTCTATCATAAGCTTAACTATTATTCCAAATTTCCGATTGCTAAAATTTTATAAATTCATACACCAAAGCGAAACATAAACTGCTGTCTCCACACGTAATATACGATCACCTAATAAAATACACTGAAAATCATTATCTAAGAATGTTTGAAATTCATTTTCTGTCCAACCACCTTCCGGACCAATTGCAATGATTGAATTTTGTTTAGAGCACTGTTGAGCAGCCATAATATTTCGCAAATCAACTGCGTTTGCTTTATTATGTGCTATAAATTTCACTGCATATTTAGCAGTAGAAATACTTAATTCTCCAATGAATTGTTTAAAATTTTTATATATTTTAACGCGGGGCAAAATCGTAGTTACTGACTGTTCTAGTCCAAGTAATAAATGTTTTTTTATACTTTCATCACTTAACACTGGTGACGAAAAAAAACTTTTTTCAACCTTTTCTGATTTAATTAAATAAATATTACGCACACCAAGTGAAGCGACATTTTCTAAAATACGTTTGAGCATTTGTGGACGTGGAAGCGCAAGAATTAAATCCACCTGTGGTTGAAGCGATAGCGTTGCCAAACTAAGAATCTTTATTTTCACACTTTCGGAAGTATTACAAAAATCAATAACTTCACCAACTCCAATATTTCTGTTTAATTCACCAATTTTAATTGTATCTCCAATTTTTGCATGTAGAATTTCAAATATATGGCGCGCTCGTCGCCCGGAGACAACAATTATATCGGGGGAACTTAAATCAGATTGTTCAAAAATAAGGATATTCATGATCGTTTAAATGTTGAACTTAGCATCTTATCAAGAGTTTGACTCTCTGCCAAACCTTCATAAGCTATTCTACCTTGGTCAAGTATATAGGCGTGATCAACAAAAGGAAGCAAAGTTTTTAAATTGTGCTCAACAACTACAAACCCTGCGCCAATTTCATCACATAATTCACGGATTTTAATAAAAGTTTCTTGAATAAGTTTTGGTGCTAGTCCTATTGATGGTTCGTCAAGAAAAACAAGTTTAGGAGTATTAATCAGCACACGAGCAATCGCTACCATTTGTTGCTGTCCGCCTGAAAGGTTACCTGCTAAATCATTAAGTCTATTTTTTAAATCCGGAAAATATCCCAGAACAGTTTTTAGTTTGCTTTCAAATCCTAAACGGTCTTTCCAAAAATGCGTTGCTAATTCAAGGTTTTCAAGAACCGTCATTTTTCTAAACACCCTCTTCCCTTGCGGAACCATAAATATCCCGGCTTCAACTAAATTTTGTGGTTTGGGGCTAATTATTTCACCATTAAGCTTGATTTCGCCATCTTTAGCCTTTAATAAGCCATACATAACTTTCAAAAGTGTTGATTTCCCTGCGCCATTTGGTCCCATAATAACAGTTACAGCATTATCACGAATTGTAGCTGATACATCATGCAACACTAACCGCCTTGTATCATACCCAGCATTTATATTTTTTAGTTCTAACATCTATTTTTCACTCTCAATTTATAAAATTACACTATACGTTTACGAGAAGAATTTAGCAGAGGATTCTCGTATTGTCTTAAACTCCTAAATATGCCGCCCTTACCTGTTTATTTTGCAAAACGGCTTCCGGCTTACCTTGAGCTAGAAGTTTTCCGTAATCTAGAACAATTGTGTAATCACACAAACGTTCAATCAAACCCATATTATGCTCAATTACTACTAAAGTTTTTCCAGCCAATTTTAAATTTTGTAAAATTTCTAAGACCTGCTCCACCACCTCCGGAAACAATCCAGTAAATGGTTCATCAAAAAAGCAAATGTCAGCATCTTGCATTAATATTCGCCCAATTTCTAATAATTTACGCTGACCATAGGACAATGTTTCTACTAACTTGTATCGATATGCCGTCAAATGTATTGTTTCAAGCACCTTTTCTAGTTTCGCAGAATGCTTAAAATCCAAAAGACTTTTCCAACATCCACATTCGGCAACGGTTAATAATAAATTATCTTCCACTGACAATTGTTCTACAAGTCGCCCATCTTGAAATGTTCTAGCAACTTTATATTCTCGGAGCATAGTAGGATATATCTTTCCCATTGACTTATGACTACTAATCTCTATCGTTCCACTTTCCGGCGTTAACAACCCCGTTAAAACATTCATTAACGTCGTCTTACCTGAGCCATTTGGACCAATCAAACCTGTTGCTACCCCATGTGGAATTTCGATTGACAATTCGTCAATCGCCCGAAGCCCACCAAAGTGCTTGGATAAATTATTTATAGTTATTGCTGATCTCATATATACTCCCGTCACTTAAGTTTTCCCGTACAAAGTTTTACAGTTTTACGAATACTTTTCTTGTTTGGTTATCGCTTCGCGATGCTATTGTTATTATAAACAGAAGTATATTGTATATGGCTAACGCTCCGCATACTCATGCTCCTAAAAGGTTCTAAGAAAAAGGGAAAGCTCATGGAGCATGAGTATATCTACATTTTATACTTACCAAATAATCCTTGCGGTCTAAGTACCATCATCAAAAGCAACATACCACCGTAAATCATTTGTTGAAATTGTGCGGCTGTTTCATAAGGGAGACCAACAAAACGTAAAACTTCCGGCAATGAAATTAAAATAATCGCGCCGACTACACTTCCCCAGGCAGAAGAAAGACCGCCAACAACAATAATTGTAAACAAGAAAATTCCTTCATGTAATTGAAAAGTTGATGG
>JAVBQZ010000090.1:0-12784 GCA_031548505.1 Bdellovibrionota bacterium
CACATATTACTTCGTCTTCTGTGCCAATTTTTTTCCCGGCTGGTGGTATAAATACGCCGATGGGTATTACTCGTGTGATTCGCGAGAAACTTCAACCAGAACATAAATTTTTTGTTTCTGAAATGGGTGCTTATGGGCTTGGTTCAATTGAAAGAATTTGTAATTTGACTCCGCCTACCCATGGTATTATTACAGCGGTCGGTAAAATGCACTTTGAACGCTTTAAAAGCCAAGACGTAATAGCTCGCACAAAATTTGAGCTTGCTGATGCGGTGTTTAAGAAAGGTGGGAAGATTGTAATAAATGCAGAATTAGTCGCAGAAGCCTATATTGATAAATACACAGAAGGTCATCACAAAAATGTAATTTTAGTGACCCGCAAACGTGACGATGATTTTGAAAATGCGCTAATTAGTGATGAAAAATTAACTCCGGAAGGCATTGAATTTAATTTAGAATATCAAGGTATGGTATATAAAATTGAATGTCCGATTTATGGTTTGCATCAGGTAACGAATATTGCAGAGGCTTTCGTGATGTCAGCTATTTTGGGTGTTGCACCAGATACGATTGTGGTGTCATTAAAATCAATGCCACAAATTCAGCATCGTTTAGAGGTTTTCAAAAATGCGAATACGGCTACTGTGATTGATGATGTTTATAATTCCAATCCAATTGGCTTTCGTTCTGCACTTGGTGTATTAGATGTTTTAAAGCAACCATCAGGGAGGAGGATTTTAGTGACACCGGGAATGGTTGAGTTGGGCAATCTACATGATGCGGAACATTATGCAGTTGGGCAATATGCCGCGGAAAAGGCCGATATTCTAGTGGCGGTAATTCCGAAACGTATTGAAACATTGATTGAAGGATTTCGTTCTAAATCAAATATGCATGTACAAAAAATTGTATGTTTAGATACGGCGGCAGAGGTTAAAGTCTGGGTAAATGAAAATGCGCGTCCGGAGGATGTAATTTTATATGAGAATGATTTGTTAGATTTGTATGAAAATAAATTAGTTTTATGATTTAACATATGAACTTGAATGGAGCGATAATAATAAATAAGCCGCAGGGGATTACATCGGCAAATGTAGTGGCAAAAGTAAAAAGGAAGATTTTTGAAAATACTGAGAACGTATTAATTGATTCTGCTAAACGAGAAAAACTTTATATTGGTCATGCTGGAACACTTGATCCGATGGCGACCGGCGTGTTGGTAGTTTTATTTGGAAAAGCAACGCGATTGCAAGATTTAGTTATGGGTGATGATAAAGTTTATGCCGGTACAATTCGTTTAGGGCTGAAAACTGATACGGATGATATTACAGGGAATGTTATCGATAATGTAGATTGCAGAATTCAAAATGCAGAATCTCCCAATATTGAGCGAGTTCTAAAAACACAATTTCAAGGTAAGGTTTCGCAAGTTCCTCCTGTCGTGTCGGCTCTAAAAGTGAATGGTAAGCGTGCTTATGATTTAGTACGTGATAAAAGAGAATTCACATTGCGCGCGCGTGAAATTGAAATTTTCAAGTCAGAATTTAAATTTATTAGCGACAACCAATTAGTTTATAAAATTCATTGTTCAAAAGGTACATATATTCGTGCAATTGCTCGCGATATTGGCGAGCTACTTGGTTGTGGCGCGACCTTAGAAAGGATTGAGCGCGTACGAAGTGGGCGTTTTACGGTTGAAAATGCTCAAAATATTGAAAATATAAGTAGAGATATCGCTCAAAACAGTTCATACATATCATTTGACGAATTAATCGTTGCCTTGCCACAGATGGAAATTTCAGAAACAGAGAAAAATGAATTGTATTTTGGAAGGCAGGATTTTTTGCAAATGCGATATTTAGCAATGCAAAATTCACAAAAATGTGGAAGTGGGAATGTAGTCTTTAATTTGGTGTTTAAAGGTAAAAGTATTGGTTTGGCGAAATGTACTGGAGATGATGTGTTAAAAATACAATTTTTAAATCCATGTTAATTCGTGCAATTTGTGGATAAAAAAAAGAAATTTATTGTCCACGGATTACACAGATTAGACGGAAGGGAGGGTAAAAATGTACTCATGCCCCTTGAGAATTCCTGAATTTTTTGAACTTTCTTGGAGCATGAATATAGCGTAACCATTACAAATGTACTCCTATTTACAATATAAATAACATTGCGAAGCTATAACTAAACAAAAAATGTTTGTAAAAACTGCAAACGTTTTTTAGGAGCCCCCAAGTAACATGAGTATATAGTCAATTGATTTGAATTTTTCCATATCTTAGTTTTATTTTTGAATAACAATTGTGTAAAACTTGTATAATGCACAATTTACAATGCACAATTCCCAGCCCATCCCCAACAAGATAAATTGGGGATGAAATTAGGAATTTGAATTATTTACCTAGTCTTGCGGGGAGGGGCAATTGTACATTGTAAATTGTGCATTGTACATTGGGACTTGGGTTTTTCTGGAAAACCCAAGTCACTTGAGTATATTCCGCGTTAATCCGTGTAATCTGTGGATAAAAAAAAGAAATTGATTGTCTATGTAATCTGTGGATTTTTCTATCAACTTATTTTCTTTGAGGTAAATTTATGTCTAGCTGGAAAAAATATTGCGATAATTTTCATTTTTATCCTGAAATTGGTTTAACTTTAGATGTAAGCAGGATGAATTTTAACAGTGCATTTTTAGCTAAAATTTATGACAAAGCGAAAACTGCATTTATAGAAATGAATGAACTTGAAGCAGGGGCGATTGCAAATGCTGATGAGCAGCGGATGGTCGGGCATTATTGGCTACGTGATTCCTCACTTGCACCAAATCAAGAAATAAAAAAAGAGATTGATGATGCTCTTGATGCAGTTAAAGATTTTGCTGGTGGTATTATTTCCGGGGAAATTAAATCTTCAACAGGAGAAAAATTTGAAAACGTAATTTATATTGGTATTGGTGGTTCGGCGCTTGGACCACAATTTATTGCTTCTGCACTTCGTCTGAAACAACCTTTAGTTAATATACATTTCATTGATAATACTGACTCCGATGGTATTCATCTTGTACTTGCCGATTTAGAAAATAAGTTAAATAAAACGCTTGCAGTTGTTGTCTCGAAGTCAGGCGGAACAGTTGAAACACGTAATGGACAGATTGAAATTGCTGCTGCTTTTAAACGGGCAGGTTTAGACTACGCAAAACATTTCATTGCTATTACTAGTATCGGTAGTAAACTTTGCAAAACGGCTGAAAATGAAGGTTGGTTGAAAATTTTGCCAATGTGGGATTGGGTTGGTGGTCGCACATCTATAATGTCACCGGTTGGAACTTTACCAATGGCACTTTTGGGAATTGATGTAGATGAATTTTTGGCTGGTGCACGTACGATGGATGTGCTGACGCGTGAGCAAAATGTTTTAAATAATCCGGCAATGTTATTGGCGCAAATGTGGTATTATGCTGGTAATGGGAAAGGAGAAAAGGCATTAGTCGTCTTACCTTACAAAGATAGATTGCTTTTGTTAAGCAGATACTTACAACAACTTATTATGGAGTCGCTCGGTAAAGAATTTGACCGTGATGGGAAAGCGGTTCATCAAGGTCTTTCTGTCTATGGTAACAAGGGATCGACTGACCAGCATGCATATATTCAGCAATTGCGTGAAGGCGTCCATAATTTCTTTGCTTTATTTATTGAAGTCTTGGAAGATAATTCAAGTGCTACGGTTTATACTGCTGACGAAGTGCAAGTCGAACAAGGGATTCTTTCCGGTGATTATTTGCAGGGATTTATGCTAGGAACTCGTTCTGCGCTTTATGAAAAAGAGCGTGAATCAATTGTATTAACCCTAGATAAATTAAATGCGTTTTCCGTCGGCGCATTGATCGCATTATTTGAGCGTGCGGTTGGATTTTATGCTTCGCTTATAAATATAAATGCCTATCATCAACCTGGTGTTGAAGCAGGCAAAAGAGCGGCAACGATGGTGATAGAAATTCAAAAATCTTTACAGATGTATTTTGAAACTGCGGAAAAGAAGCCACGAACAGTTGAACAAATTGCGACAGAAATAAATTTAAAAGAAGATGCGTTTGAAACAGTCTATAAGATTTTAGAACATTTGGTAGCAAATCGTCGTGTAGTGAAGAGGGAAGGGGAAAGTAGATTGCCAAGTGAAGTTCGTTATGTTGCGGTATAGTATTTAACTAGCTTAGATTGATCTATTATATTAGAGATTTTTCTCCATACGGAGGTCATATTAATGGGAAATGGAAGTAAGGTTGCACTAAAATTATAAAGGGAAAGAAGTTTTAATAAATTAAAAACTGATTTAAAAAATTTTGTATAAAATAATATCTTAATGTTTAAATCAAGATTCATATTGTATCTAATTCATTGTAACCTCTGCGTCTTTAAGCGGGGTGGCATATATTTAAGATTTATCTTAATTTGTATTTCCTTTATTTTTAGTGCAAATCAGATTACTTATGCAGAAGAACCTGATGGGTATTGCGATGGCCATCCCATTAAAATTGAGCATGTTGGTGATGGTGAAAAATACACCCTAACTAAAGATAATAATTATCAAACATCTTTATCAGCATCTTTGTTGGTAGTACGATTTTTAGATAATCCTACCGCTACCGCTCCTGGTGGGAATTTATATTTTCCAATGTCCATATCTGCTCCTTTTCCCGAAATACTAACAGCTAATGCAAGCTTCAGTATACTAGCGCCATCACCTATATCAAAAATTTGTGGACCTTTTACTCATGCTGTAACAATATGTTTTTCTAAATTAGAGGGAGTTACAGCTTATTATTCAAAAAGTGCCTGTGAATTGTATAGTTCAAATTCTTCTAGTACAACTTCAAGTTTGGATTCTTCTCAAAATAGTTCGAGTTCCTCATCATGCCCAATGACACTTGCAGAAGCAGAAGCTTGGGCAGAAGCCTGGGCCTCTGCATACGCACACGCATATGCAGAATGTTGTGGAAGTTGGGCGGAAGCAGAGGCATGGTCTTGGGCGTACGCGTACGCTTCATCAGAAGCATATGCTTGGGCATATGCCTGGGCCTATTCTTATGCGTGGTCATATGCTTGCGATCCATACGCTTGGGCAGAGGCACGAGCATCAGCTACGGCGTGGGTGGCAGTTGGAGCTTCAGCGACTGCTGGCGCATATGCTACAGCGTAGGCAACCTGTGAGGATAGTCCTGCATGTCAGGGTAGTAGCTCTCCTGGTTTAAGTTCAGATGCTTCTTCAAGTACTTCAAGTTCAAATTCTTCTAGTGTTATTTCAAGTTCAGATAATTCCAGTAGTTTAATTTCTAGTTCTTCTTCTAGTGCTTTCAGTTCAAGTTTAGTTAGTTCTTCTACCGATTCAAGTGTTAGTAGTCTAAGCTCAAATTCGTCTAGTAGTAGCTTAAGTTCAGATAGTACTTCAAATATCTCCAGTAGTTCAAGCTCAGTTAGTTCTTCTGATAGTTCAAACTCGGCTACTTCAAGCTCAATTACTTCTTCTAGTAGTTCAAATTCGATCTCTGATAGTTCTACTAGCACTTCAAGTAATTTAAGCTCGCCTAGTTCTTTAAGCGTTCCAAGTAGCTTAAGTTCGGATTTTTCTAGTAGTTATTTAAACTCGAGCAGTTCTTCTAGTTATCTAGGTGGGTCCAGCAGTACAAGTAATTTGAGCAGCTCCTTGCATTCTAATAATTCATCGGAAACATCGTCTCATTCTTCTGAATGCGTTGATAAAGTTTGTACCGGTGGAATTACTGTGAGTTGTAATCAGAATTGTCCTGTTTGTTATAAGCAATGCCCTGGAAATAAGTATGTTAGTTGCGATATGAGCTGTCCTGGAATTTCTTCCAACCCAGCTGACCAACCAATAAGGATATGTCCAAGTAAGTGTTGCAGAAAGAAATAGATCGATTGTGAAACGTTAATTGTATATGACCTTATGAGTGTATAGTTTTTGGTATCATTTTATGAAAGGTGCGAACTCAGCGAGGATCATTTCGGCATCTATAGAATTCATTTTTATTAAACGACTTCCTAATAAACTACTTGGGTTTCCGAGTGCATCTTTGGGTGCGAGAGCATTTATTAATGTTTGTTTGAGATTAGTTGGTAAATTAGCAGATGAAATTTTGCTAACTGTTTGTGCAACTTTTCTTGTGTTTTCTTCCTGTATTTCTTGAAGTTTAATGTTGGAAGTTTTGGACATTGGTACGTAACCAATGCCGTGTCCAAATGACGAACTTAATGATGTGCTCATTAATGAAGGATCGTCATCTGGGATAGTCAAGTTTTTAAAATGTTCGTTTTCAAGAGCTGTAGCGTAAGTCAGTACGCGCTCAATTATTTTGTTTAATAGTTTGTTAAGATTTTTAAATAACGCTTTATTTTTGTCTGAGGTTATTATTTCTGTAACAAATGTTTTAAATTTTTGAAAAAGTGAAGGTTGTGCTTGAGGCAATATGGCAACATTTCTCTCGCCATTATTCGTGCTGAAAGGAAATAGCAATTTCTTTGAAATATTTTCTAAAATTTTAGTTTCAAACATAAAATTATGATTGCTGCTTATGTACTTCACCTGGCTAGAGGGATAGCACGTAGGTGTATGCAAAATTTATGATAGGTTTCACATATTTATTGTCCTGTTGATGGTAAGTTCTAGAGAAATTGCGGTTGAGGAGGGTAAATTTAATGATGTAAGAGGAAATATTAAGAAATTACTTAAATTTGTTTTTCAAAATCTCTCAGTACATTCATATAATAGATAAAAGCGTCAAATGGGCTATCATAAGGTGAAAAATATGCATGTACATCACCATCCGCTTTGAATTTATTACTCATATAATAGAAATGATCCGACGTTTGTAGGCGTTTGTACGTTTCAATGATATATTGATTACCGGACGCATAAACGCGATCTTTTAAAGCGTAAATTGAATTTAAGGCTTTCTTTTGCATTTTGTTTCCTTGCCATGCGCTGAGATCACGCTCCATATCAGCCCAAGAAGTCGTGCGTTGAAATGGCATTTCACCGACAGACGTATAATCGCGAATGGTTTCAGATGGCGTTTTAAAAGATAGTTCAGAATTTTGTAGGACTTGCGCAGGTAAACCTTCTAGAAAATTAAAAATTCCTGTTTCTGCCCATTGATGTTCGCCGAATGTTTCATAATCCATCAATAAATTTATAGTTTGCGCTGTATTATTTGAAGCAAGTAAATAAACAAATTTGTCTGGGGTGAGTGGGAAATGTTTCCAACTTACATTTGAAAATCGGAAAGCTATATCATCAGAGAGAGCGTAGTTTTTAAGTAGAAGTTTTGTTCTGTTATTGGGTAAATTGTAAACAAAATTTGGGCTGGCGCCGTTCAAAATATGGTCAACGCCTTCGGCTATTATTCCTGTAAAGCCTAGTCCCGAAATGAAATGCCCTATACGGTTATCATAAATCAATTCTGTATTGCGAAATATGGTAGGAGATTGTCCGAAATTATCTTTAATTAGTGAGCTATGTTTTTCAATCTGGTTTTTAAATTCATTAGTATCATAAAGCGAACTTAGAGAATGGTAATAGGTTTCGCCTAAGAATTCCACACAACCAGTAGCGGACAGTGCTTTAAAACTCGCGATAACTTCGGGGCAAAATTCGGCAAATTGCTCAAAAGCCACACCGGTTAATGAATAAGCAACTTTAAATTTACCATCGTGGCGTGCAATCAATTTCAAAATCAACTCATTTGTTGGGAGATAGCACTTTTCGGCAACTTTTTTAATTATAGAGCTATTTTTATAGCCATCAAAATAATACAGGTTTTGCGATGTTTCAAAAAACGAGAATTTCTTTATCCGATACGGTTGATGAACTTGAAAATAAAAGCAGATGCTTGGCATAAAGAAGTGAGGCGAAAGTAAAACCACATAAATTAAAGACAAAACCGCATGCCTTAAAAAGAAAGCGCGCTTATTCCAACAAAGTGAGTGAATTGCAAGAGAAATTATAAGTAGTTGATATTGGAAAAGTAGTCATATAAATTTTACAAAGAATATTTTAGCAGTAAATTGTTCAGTTGATTTCAGTTATTTGCAAATTTCTCTGTAAAATTTTCCAAACAGCACCAAATGTGTTGTTTGTTCGTCGCGAAGCGACGCAATGTTTAGATAAAATGACTTTTTCAATATCGACTAAATAGTTATTTTTTATTTATAAATGATGCATTTTCGCAGATATTTCCATAACGCTATCAGTTACATCTATTAACACAAACAACATGGGTTTATGAATAAATGTAACAAAGGTTCAGACCTATTTTAAATTATAAATAAAGTTTGTTTTTATAGCTTTTTAAATTTAATTTTTAGGTTTTATTAATATTTTTCTTAGGTTTTATAATATATACATGCCAGACTTACAAAATCAACGCAACCAATCCAACCAAAACAGAAAAGAAACAGACCTTAGTGAAGCATTGCAGCTGAAGAAGCTACAATTTACCTCTTCCTCAAGATAGCGCTAGTCGTACGGCAAATGAACTTAAAGATAGTTTAAGGGCTGGTGATTTTAAAGAAATAGATAAAAAGTTAAATGAAATATTGAAAAATGAAAATTCTCTTAAAGAAGTTTTAGAAAAAATGAGAGGAAGTAAAGATTTGAGCAGAGAAGATTTGAAAAATTTTGAAATTTTATATGCTAACAAAGTAGTGAATGCAGTTGAAAGTACAATGAGATATTCTAAAGAAATGTTTCCTGCAGAAAGCTCTGCTAAGTTGCTATCGACCCTTTCTTTATCTCAAGTAGATAGGGCTATGGATAATTTAGAAAATAAATTGCAAGATTTGAAGGGGAATAAATGGAAGAATATAGATGTAATAAAAGATGAGTATGATAAAGCGGTAGTTAAAGAAATGAAAGACACTCTAAATAGTTTTTCAAAAATAGGTGGAAAAGTCTATCTGGAAAGCCCAATAAAAGGAACGAATGCAGAAGATTTAATGGAGGCGGGTATTATTATAAAAAAGGTAGCAGATGGCACATATGAAATTTTGTCCAAAAAATTAGATACAAATCTTGAAACGTCTGAAGGAAGAAATGTTAAAATTACTAATAAAGATGTTTTAACCTTAACTTCTGATAAACCTGTTTTGGTAATATCGGGGGAAAGTTTAAAAATTCTGGATGGGGAAGGGAATGTAGTAAATTTTAATTCTAAAAAAGATGCAGTTACTCATTTAACATCAACTACAAGGCGTGAAATGCCGTCTGATGAAAGGGCATCTTCTGGGGTAAACAATGCTTCAAATAGAATTGAAGCATCTCTTGAATACTCCATACATAAAGATAAATTACTAAATTCTATTACAAGCGGTGATCGCAAAGAAATGCGTTCAGCTATATATGATGCTGTAGTCAAATTATCAACGAATGGGCACATGAAACTGTTTGAAGAGATAGATAAAGGCTCTGATGATAAGATTTTAAGTTTAACTAGAAAGCAGATGAGAGATTTTTTAGAAGAATATAAATCATTTGCTGAAGCCGTTAAGACGCCAACTTATAGATTTAAGGAATAAAAGTGAATTTTTATAAAGTTGTGAATTAAGAAAAAAGAGTTTCTTAATACCTAATATGGGCAAAAAGGGTGCAAGGGAGGTAAAACCTTAGTGTATGCACCCAAAACCGTTTTTACGCTGAGTCGCGAAAACGCCCTTCTTTAGCCTGAGCAACATAAGTAATTAATTTTTCGTTCTCAGGGGTTGAAGGCTCAATTAATTCCCATTTGTCTTCTTTATCAATGCGGTAGCATTTTTCTTCGCTATTGATACCCGCAACCGTATATCCTTGATGTCGTCTTAAGGATAAGTAGTCAGGTGCTTTCGCGCGAAAGAAATTGTCGTCACCATTTTCGCAAGGATAAAAAAAACTCTCAACGTACTCACCATTCACATCCAAAATAAGTATGGAAACAGCGGCAGTCATCTCCTCTCCCTCCTTTCTACTGGGGTTGAAAATTTGAAAAACCGAATCCCTTACACAGCGTGTAGATATAACATTTTTATAATAAAATACAAGGTTTGTGAGATCGTACTAATGGTAAACCGTTGAAAATGATTTAAATTTATAAATATTTTGCAAAAATTAATTTTGTGTGTGGAAGGCTATAAAATAGAAGAAGGAATAAAAGTTACTACGCATTAGTTAGTGCTTTTTTCCCGAAAATAATGGTTTGGCATTCAAGAGCGAGTGGTTCAAGTGATTGAACTTTTGAGATAAAAATTGCGTTTTCTAAAATCCTTTCCTTCAATAGTTCAATTTTTTTTGATGTTACTGTTTTAAGTAAAATATGAATATTTTTATTTAGCTCAACGACAACGCTAGTGTTTTCACTCTTATCGTCGGTTGCAATAATATTCGTAATCATTCCATATATAGGATAAATTTCGTTTACCTTAAGTCCCGCATAGGTAATTTTTAATTCGGGTTGTTCTCCGTTTTGTAGAGCAGAGGTGAGTTGTTCTGTAATGCTGTCCATTTAATTTTAATACTAATTGGGAATTACTTAATGATAACTCCGTTATTCTTCATTTTAGTATTATGTTGCATTTGTGGTATTTGTGTTGATGAAATACAAATATTTCCCTCAACTCTGCAAAATTTAGTATGCAAAGTTTGCGTAATATACCTTTTGACACTGCATTTTTTGCCTAATTTGTCTTGCCGAAAAATTGTCATAAAAAATATTATGCTCATACTGCTCTGTCGTTTTTTTGGCGTAGTGATGATATAATTATAGCCCGTAAATTATATAAATAATAAATAATTATAGCGTGTTATATGATAATCATTACTTGTTCATTTATCCTATATTTTACTTTTACTTTAACTCTTAAGAAATGAAAAATGTCAAAATTTTTTCGCAAAATAAAATTTTGGCACGGTCGTTGCATTAACTTTGACATGTTTATCCTGTGTTTAGATTGGAGTCATGGTTTTGCCTCTAATCGTTTTAGGTTAAATTAGGTTACTTTAGGTTAACTACGGTTTAGGTTGTAGTTTTCTTTTTATATAATGTTTTTTTGGAGGCGCGTTTTTTTATGTTGCAAATCAACGAAAATTCTAATTCAGGTTCTAACTTCAATCTTTACACAGATGATAAACATTCTGCGTTTAAAAAAATTATCACAAATAATCAGAAGATGACGCAGATTTTTAAAGTTATTGAAAAGGTTTCTGCTTCAAATGGCACAGTTTTAGTTACAGGCGAAAGTGGAACGGGCAAAGAGTTAATAGCGCAAGCGATTCATGAAATTAGTGGTGTACAAGGTGCATTTGTTCCGGTTAATTGTGGCGCAATTCCAGAAAGTTTATTGGAAAGCGAGCTATTTGGTTATGAAAAAGGCGCGTTTACCGGTGCCGCTGCTTCAAAATTAGGGCGTTTTGTCCTGGCCGATAATGGTACTATATTCTTAGACGAGATTGGTGATATGCCATTACCACTTCAAGTTAAGTTATTACGTTTCTTGCAAGAAAAAACAGTTGAACCAGTTGGAGGTATTAAAACACGTACGGTAAATGTTCGTATTGTTGCCGCGACCAATAGAGACTTAAAAGAATTAGTTCGTACAGGAAAATTTCGTGAGGATTTATATTATCGTTTAAATGTTGTTCCGGTTGAACTTCCAGCGTTAAAAAATAGACAAGATGATTTAGAACTTTTGGTAAATTTCTTTAGTGAAAAATTTGCTAAAGAATATTCGCGTCGTCCACTAGTGTTTAGTCCGGATGCTTTACAGGCAATGCGCAGTTATAATTGGCCTGGGAATATTCGTGAGTTAAGCAGTTTGGTTGAACATCTAAGTATCTTAACAGACAGCGATGCTATTTATGCATCGAATCTGCCAGAACATTTTGATTCTATTATTGCAGTAACCCCATTAAATAACCAGATTGAATGTGTAATGACAAAATTGCCCGATGATGGCGTAGATTTTAACGATTTAGTTGGTTCATTTGAAAACAATTTAATTATGCAGGCATTAGAGCGTACAAGTTGGAACAAAAAAGCTGCAGCACGTTTATTGAATTTAAATAGAACAACCTTAGTGGAAAAAATCAAAAAGAAAGGGTTAGAAGTGAAAAGAGATCCAGAGGAAGATTTGTTGAATTAGGAGTTTAACGTCTGGAATATTTTATTATAGGTCATGTCTTTCGATACATTATGAATTAGGCATTTTGTATTACTAGTTATGTCGAATCTTATTGAACAAATATTAAAACATAAAACAACTCCGTTCATTTGTTTGGGGTTTGCCTTTGTGTTGTTTTTCAGTGCGAACAGAAGTTTGTTTGCGGCGATATTTGATCAAGGATCTGATACTACACAATCAGTTTCGTTAAAATCAGTTGATTTAGCGAAAAAATACAATGAACACTTTGTTAAAGTTATTCAATGCCGAATTAAAGTCCAGACTGCGACAGTGGATGAAAAATTAGCATGTGCAAAAAGCGCATGGGCACTTGGATTAGTTGGACAGGCGCGTGAAATTTGGAATGAGGTTTTGAAAGATCCACGCGTAGATGGGATCGAAAAATATCGTTCTCAATTATCGGCAGCAATACTTGAAATACAGGAGCAAGATTATGAAAAAGCTCGGCTGTTGGCTGAAGATGTTTTAGCAGAGATATATTCATCAAATTTAAAGGCTCAATATTTAATATTAATTGCGCAATCATGGGCAATAGAAGAGAAAGCTGAAAAAGCGATACA
>JAVBQZ010000127.1:0-12226 GCA_031548505.1 Bdellovibrionota bacterium
AACAAAGTGAGTTAGATTTTTTATCTCGGCACTCTAAGAGAGATGAAATGACTTTTTAGTATCAACTAATTACACATTACTAATTGCAAAAACGCCTTGTTTAAGGCAGAGAACCTCACCTGTCTATACAAAAACAATAATTTCCTTTTTAAACCACTAATAACGGAAGTATAACGCTAATTCTTAAATCATTATCATCATGTACAATCCAAAAAAAATAGAACCGAAATGGCAAGAATATTGGGATAAAAATAAAACTTTCAAAGTTGAAATCGATAAAAATAAGCCGAAATTTTACGCACTTGATATGTTCCCATATCCATCTGGCGAAGGCTTACACATTGGTCATCCTGAAGGTTATACAGCAAATGATATTGTTTCACGTTACAAACGTATGAACGGTTTTAATGTTTTACATCCAATGGGCTGGGACGCCTACGGTTTGCCTGCCGAACAATTTGCTATAAAAACCGGTACACATCCGGCAATTAAAACTGAAGAAAATATCAACACTTTCCGCAGACAAATTAAGGCACTTGGTTTTTCTTACGATTGGGATCGCGAAATAACTACAAGCAAGCCAGATTATTACAAATGGACACAGTGGATTTTCATGCAGTTATATAAAAAAGGTTTAGCTTATATTGCCGAAATACCAGTGAATTGGTGCCCACAGCTTGGAACAGTGCTAGCTAATGAAGAAGTTATCGACGGTAAAAGTGAAGTCGGCGGTTTCCCAGTTGTTAGAAGACCAATGCGCCAATGGGTTTTGAAAATTACTGAATATGCTGAAAGTTTATTAGCTGGTTTAGACTCATTAGATTGGGATGAATCGCTAAAAGAAATGCAACGTAATTGGATTGGACGTAGCGAAGGAGCGCAATTTAAATTCAAAGTTAAAGGACAAGATTTAAATTTTGAAGTATTTACAACGCGCGCGGATACGCTTTTCGGTGCGACTTACTGTGTACTTGCACCCGAACATATAATTATTCCACAAATTACTTCTGCTGAGCAAAAAGCCGAAGTTGAAAAATATATTGAGATTGCAAAAAATAAAAGCGAACGTTCACGTCTTGAGGATATCACACAAAAAACAGGCATTTGGACTGGAGCGTTTGCAATCAATCCGGCTAATAACGCGGAGATACCGATTTATGTTGCTGATTACGTTTTGAGCACCTATGGGACCGGCGCAATTATGGCTGTACCTGCACACGATCAACGAGATTGGGATTTTGCGAAAAAATTTAATTTGCCAATTATTCCAGTAATTGAAGGAGGCAATATTGAGCAAGAAGCATGGGTAGGCGATGGTGTACATATCAATTCCGGATTTTTAGATGGACTCAATGTTGAGGATGGTAAGAAGAAAATGAATGACTGGGTTGAGGAACAAAAAATTGGCGAACGTAAAATTCAATATAAATTACGTGATTGGATTTTTAGTCGCCAGCGTTATTGGGGCGAACCATTCCCTGTAATTCACCTAGATGATGGAGAAATAAAATTAGTTAGTGAAGACGAGCTCCCTGTTTTACTACCACAAGTTACCGAATACTTACCAACAGAAGATGGCGAACCAGCACTGGCACGTGCGACTGAATGGTTGAATTGTATCGATAAAGAAACGGGCAAACCGGCGTATCGCGAAACAAATACAATGCCACAGTGGGCAGGAAGTTGCTGGTATTATTTACGCTATTTAGATCCACATAATGATAAACAAGCCTGGGATTTAGAAAAAGAAAAATATTGGATGCCGGTTGATTTATATATTGGTGGCGTTGAACACGCCGTTTTACATCTACTTTATGCTCGTTTTTGGCATCATGTTTTGTTTGATTTAGGCCTAGTTTCAACGCGTGAGCCTTTCCAAAAACTAGTAAATCAGGGAATGATTTTAGGCCCTGATTCACAAAAAATGTCTAAATCACGTGGTAATGTAATTAACCCTGATCATTTCATTGATGAATTCAGTGCAGATACACTCCGTGTTTATGAAATGTTTATGGGGCCACTTGAGCAAGTGAAACCATGGAGCACACAAGCAGCCGGTGGAGTTCATAAATTCTTAAACAAAGTTTGGAATTTAATTGTTGACCAAGACGATAAGTTGAAAAATTCAATTGTTGAAAATATTGAAAAAGATAACTCACCTGAAATTTTAGCTCTTGAGAAAACGTTACATCGAACAATTAAAAAAGTAACCGAAGATATTGAGGCAATGAAATTTCACACAGCGATTGCTTCTATGATGACTTTGGTTAATGAGGCAAGCGTGGTCGAAAAATTACCGAAATATCTAGCAGAAAATTTAACATTAATGCTTGCACCTTTTGCGCCACACATTGCTGAAGAATTGTGGCAAATTTTAGGACATAACGAAACACTTGCCTATACAGCTTGGCCAAAATTTAATCCGGAATTAATTCTCACAGATACTGTTACAATTGCAATACAAATTAATGGCAAACTGCGTAGCACGCTTGAAATTTCAACCGAAAGTGCAGCTGATAAGAATACACTTTTGAATCTAGCCAAATCAGATAACAAAATTAAGAATCTACTAGACGGCAAAGAAATCAAAAAAGAAATCGTCATACCAGGAAAATTAGTAAATATTGTAGTCAGTTGATACCAGGAAAGTACGCCTGCGTCGTAAAGCGACGCAATGTTGAGATAAAAAACCTAACGAACGAAGTGAGTCAGATTTTTTATCTCGGCACCCTGAGATAGATAGAGGGACTTTTTCAGTATCGACTAGTTAATAGCTAAAAATACACTAATTATATTAGTGGAATCAGTCGATAAAGATGGCGGGGTAGTTTTATACTCATGCTCCCATGCTCCATAATTTTTCCCTTTTCTTAGAGCCCTCAAACTTGCTTGCTTTGAATGCAGCAATAGAGGCAGCAAGAGCCGGGGAATATGGTAAGGGATTTGCCGTAGTCGCCGATGAAGTACGCGGCCTCGCAGGGCGAAGTGCTGAAGCTGCCAAAGAGACTTCCGACATGGTTGAGATTTCTGTAAAAAATGCTGGGGAAGGCGTTAATGTTGCAAAAACTATAACAGAGGCTTTAGAAAATATCGTGAGTTTTGTGAGTAAAACAGCAACTATCATTAACGGCATAGCTAGCTCAGCTCAAGATCAAAACTCTAGTGTTGAACATGTAAATGATGGGCTTAAACAGATTGACTTTGTTACGCAAAGTAATACAGCAAGTGCTAAAGAAACTTCATTAGTGGCAGAAGAAATGTCGCGTCAAGCTATGCACTTAAAAGAAATTATAACAAAGTTTGTATTGCCAGAGTAAAATCAAAAAAGTTTATAATATTAATATAATATGGTTTGTAAAGCGCTGCTTTAGCTGTTTTTATTTTTTAAGCTGAGTTTTTAAGAACCACTTCAAAATACTGTTGGATAAAATGAAAAAAAATAATTTATTTAATTTGGGGTTGTTATTCTTCTTAGCATTCTCTCTTGTACAAAATTCTTTTGCACAAGATGAAGAAGATAAAGAAACTAGAACCGGTGTATACTACGAATACGGCGAAGGGTTACGTGCAAAAACAGATAATGACAATATCGATTTAACTCTTAACCTTTACAGTAAATTTCAGGTCGGCGTTACCGATACAAGCCCAGCAGACTGGTGGGGTGTTCCAACAGGTACAAAACTTTATATTCCTCAAACACGCTTAATTTTAAATAGCGATTTCATGGGCGGCATCGTTAATTTTTATGGAGAAGTTGATATGTCCGGCGTCGAAGACAGAGAGCTATATCGAGATGGGCATAGAGCTTTTGTACCGCGAGAAGTATCGCTAAACATTACTCCAGTTGAAAATATTACTTTAAAATTTGGACAATGGTGGGTCCCTTCCGGTTTGGAAGCGTACAACTATGATGAATTCAGATATAATATGGAATCAATATCCATTTTCGGAAATACTTTTGGTTACCTACCTGAACTTGGTGTTGGTATTGAAACAAACTTTGCTGGCTATAACTTTGTGTTTGGTGTTTTTGACGGGCATAATATCAGTGAGCGTAAAAATGAAACTAAAACTGATTATAAACTAGCAGCATTATTATCTAAAACTATTTTTGGTGAATACGATAGGAGCACTAGCTCAGATATTGATTATTCGGAAGAAGCTGCTTTAGACGTGGGGATTTATGGAGTTTATGATAAAGGTAAATGGAAAGATGGTGATGTTCACTTTAATGACCAAAGAATAGGTGCTGATATTGGATATAAACATGTTGGATTTTCAGTAGAATTAGATGCAGCATATTCATATGTATCAGTAAAAAAAGAGCAAGATTATTCGACTTTCGGCACGACCGCTAAGACAGGATATTTCATTTTGCCTAAGCAACTTGAAGGCGTACTAAGATTCTCCTGGTTGAATTTTAATCACAATGAAGACGGAATGAAAAACGCTTACGAACCTGCTGTAGGTATCAACTATTACATCATTGGTGAAAACTTGAGGTTAGGAACTATGTTCAGTTATATCAATACAGAGTACAGAGATAAAAGTAGTGATAATGACACACGTTGGTTAACTACTTTGGTTGTTAAGTTCTAAAACCTACACCCTCTGCAAAAATTCTCAATCTCTCGCATAAGGTATATTGAAATTGCCTTCGAAGTGAATTGGATTATCGTTCATATTAGCAATTGTATTATTTCGCTCGGAGATAACCTCAATTTCCATTTTTGGTAATTTGTCATCAACTAACTGCTCAACTTCTAACTCGATTTTATCAAATAATGTTTCACAAACATAACTTGAATTACGTGCAAAGGTTGAGGCAATCACATTTTTAAACCCAAGTTCGAATGCTCGTTTACGATAATAATCAAATTCAAAATCTGTAATAACACGTTTAACTTCTGGAGCAGATGAGTCAGATTTAAAATATTGCCCTAAAACCAAGACATCACAATTGACATAACGCACCGCGCGCAAGGTTTCCAAAACATCACTACTTTTCTCATCTAACCCAAGCAGAATCTCAGTTTTTGTCTTTAAAGAATTATTGAATCGCTTAGCTGATTGTAATAATTGTAATAACTGCTCAAAAGTATGAGAGCGATTAATTCCCCCCATACTTGCCCCAATTTTACAGGCTAAAATATCAATATCACGAGATAATGCGACTTTGGCAAACCAGTCCGGTTGTTTTAAATTCGGCTGAATTTCTACTTCGATGGTAGTATCAGGACGACTCTGTTTTATTAAGCGTGCTGTTTTTAAAAATTGCATTACCAATTTATGGGTCTGCAAATCACCTTGAAAATTTTCCGCACTTAAAACAATATGCCGTAAATCAAGTTGTTGGATCGTATCTAAAATACGTTGTGATTCAGTATCATCAAGTTCATATAATCTTTCTTTCTTAAATCTAGGCAACCTTGAATCGCCAATCTTTTTGTAATGTTCCAACAATTGGAAACATACTTTATTATTTGACCAACAATCAGCTAAGCAGGGGCAGTTATTTTTCTCGCAACTTGTAATAATATTATTGTCCGTTACGACCTGCTTAGTGCGCAAAATTTCAACATTATTAAGCTGAATTCTTTTCTGTAATAAGATAGAATTAACAATTTCAATTGATTCAGTAGCAAAATCATTTTCATTACAAGTTATAGTTGATGCTACATTAAGATTTTCGTAAAAACCACGAATAATCTGACGTTTCAATTCCTTAAATAAATCTGCATCTGAAACATCTTCAAGATCTAGTCCAATTTTTTCAATTTCCTTTTTTACACTCGTAGTAGATGGCGTATCTGGCTCAGATGTAATATTTATAGCCAATCTTGGCAAAAGCACGCCATCAACTATTTCCTCTTTCACATCAACGATTTTAAAATATTTTTCTTCTTCGGATAAAATAAAAAGACCATGATATCCAGATAAACGATAGACGTCTAAACCTATATTCCGTAGAATTCGCAAAACAACGAGTTCTAAACCTACAGTAATATTATTATTCTTAACCAAGTCACGCGTAACAACTGGGAGAATAATAATTTTCCCTACACTATTTTCAAAATTTAATTTAAAATTGTCAGAAGAATTTATCTCTGCAACAATTATATAGTCGTCTGACTGTGAATTTTTACTTTTATTTTCTGAAAGGGTTTGTTGCAAACCAAGTAAACTAAGACCATCTCGCGCCACGTCTAAATCAAGTATCTTTAAGATCTTATTCATCATAATAAGTTGGCGACAAAACTACAAAGTTTAATAAAAAGTCGACACCGCAAAAGCATCTCACCTCTCTCGTTATATCAACTAAACAGACACAACTAAACTAAAATAAGTGTTGGCTTTTCCAATATTGTTTTCAAATCGTTTAAAAACCTGACCGCTATAATCGTGCTAACTGCTGAATTATCAGCTGAAAACGTCAAACGCAAAACACTTTTTACAGCTAATTCTTCAGGACTAATAACAATTGGCTCTGTACAAATTGCACTTTGCGTGAGCATTGCACCAAATTTTGTATTAATAGACATTCCAACATTTTCAACTGCGCTATTACCAACGTTAGAAACGCAGAATGTCGGTGTCCCTAACAAATGTTCCGCAATTTCACCTGCTTTAACTTGCTTGACTAATTTTAAAGTCCTACGACTCAAGTCAGCGAGCGACAAAGCATCAACATTTTTTACAACCGGAATAAATAGACGCCCATTCACTGGCGTAACAACACCAAGATTTACAATATTACTTTGTTCAATATCACCAGTCTCGAGATTACAACGGTAATTAACACCCGGATTCTTAGATAGCGCAATAGACACCGCTTTCATTATCAAATGATTAATACTTAATCCCGGATAGCGTTCTGACTGGCGCAGAGTTGCTAGAATATCCAATAAATCATCGACAACAACTTTTATAGTCATATAAAAATGACTTATTGTAGGCGAGAAATCAGTATTTGGTAATTCATCCTCATCATCAAAATCAATAATAATATCATTATTAATTCTATTTGCCCTGTCTAATTGAATTGGCTGCGGTGAAATTGATTGTTGGACTGGCTGGTTATTTTGGCTTTTAGGTAATTGCTCTACACCAACCAAATCTTCATATGTAGCACCAACAAAATATTCATCATTTTTTGCTTTCAATTTCTGAATCTCTACTTGTTGCCCATCAAATTCGTTATCTTCCAAATAATCACTAGCATTATTTATTAAAAGACTATCTTCAAAGCTAATCGGGCCATTATCAACTTGATGCTTTAATGAAGTAATCGCATCTTTCAATGATTTCTCAAGTATATCACTTTCGGATAAATTTGAGCCTACAATATCTGCTGCTTTAACAGAAAATTGTTCCATTTTACTTTCACCTAAATTCTTATCTGGAAGTGGAGACGACGGTGGTGAGACTGGAGAACTACAATCTTTATCAGGGCAAGTTTTTACTTCAATGGCAGGTAATTCTGTAACATTATCCTCTTGCCAACTTTGTGCAGTATCACACAATTTCAATTCGTCTAACTCAATGCATTCAACATCATCTTTACATTCAGTCTCTTTTTGCTCGTTCTCACGTTCATCAACTATTTTTGCAATTTCTTCTGCTGCAACTCGATTTATAGATGCATCATTTGCTTCAGCAAATAAACTGTCGTCAGCGTCTTCATAATCAGTTTCTTTTTTCTTTTTTAAATTCTGAATCCTTTCTAAAATCTCGCTGACTTTTTTCTGTGATAAATCTTCAGCTTCCTTGTCGTTCTTTAAAGCATGAGCGAGTTTTTCTGTTCTAACTCCGCCTTTTTCTACCCTTATTTCTAGGAAAGTAGAATCTGATAAATCAGATGAATCTTGAGCAGATTCATCCATCTCACCCGCTACATCTGCCGCAACACAGGGAGCGGGAGCAGGTTCTTGTCCAATTCCATTTAGTGAAAAATATGAATCCGGAGCATTGTTATTTGGAGTGTTTGGAATACTAACAGGCGTCGCATTATCTGCCAGTTGATCAGCAGTTATAGGAATGTCATTACAAGGAGTATTTACATCCAATTCTGGCTTTGCACAATTAGGGCTTATATCCACGCTTATTTTTGATTCTGATTGTTTTCGCGACTGTTGCAATGCTTTGCTCTTAAACAAATCGGAGAGAACCGAATCCATTAGCGTCGCATAATTTCTAGTATCCACTTTGCTTTGATTTGGATTTGCATTGGTAGAACAATTAAGACTCTCAGAATTTACAGAAAATTGGAGATTTTCGCCCCTTTCACCAAGCACACATAAATCCGCACCTACTTGCACCTTAGCACCTATTTCCCCTAAAATTTTCAAAAGCGTTCCTGACTCAGACGACTCAATCTCTGTAGATATATTATTTGATGTAATTTCTGCGATAATATCTCCTACATTTACAGTATCGCCTTCAAATTTTCGCCAGCCAACAATCAGCGCTTCAGTCATTGTATCACTTAATTGGGGGAGTTTAATAGTAGTAGCCATGGAAGGAAATCCTAATAAATCGATACTAAAAAAGTTATCCCATATCATCTGGGATGCCGAGATAGAAAATCTAACTCACCTTGTTCGTTAGATTTTCTATCTCAACGTGCGTCGCTTCGCGACATAAATCTACTTTTACAGTATCAACTGATAAACAAAATAATATTTGTAAATACTACGCTATGTTTAAAACAATAAAAAAGGTTGCCGTCTATGACGTAAAACTCTAAAATTGCCAATATTTTTTATGTCCTTATTAACTAATTAAGTATTTTTTAATAATATATGCTCATGCTCCATGAGTTTCTCATTTTTTTAGAGTTTTTTGGAGTATGAGTATGCGGAGCGTTAGCGGAGCCATATACAAATATACTCCTGTTTATAATAACAATAGCATCGCGAAGCGATGACTAAACAAAAAAGTTGTAAAAATTGCAATGCTTACAGAGAAAAATTCAAGTAACAGGAGTATATTCATGCAGCAAAAATCTATCAAAATTATAGGCGCTGGTCTGGCTGGTTCTGAAGCGACTTGGCAAGTTATTTCGCGTGGTTTCAATGTTGAGCTCTATGAAATGCGCCCAAAGAAATCATCAAAAGCACATAAAACTGACAAATTCGCCGAATTAGTCTGCTCAAATTCATTACGCGGAACCGACCTAACAAATGCCGTCGGATTAATCAAAGAGGAATTAAAAATTTGCAATTCACTAATTATGCAGTCAGCTGAGTTAGCACGTGTGCCTGCTGGTGGTTGTCTTGCCGTTGATAGAAATATTTTTAGTTCGTACATTGACAACGCCTTACGGAAACATCCACTCGTTGAAATTCATGAAGAAGAAATTACTGATCTAGAAAATTTTATTTCTAAAATTGATACAAGTTCAACGCCAGTCATTATTGCAACTGGACCTCTCACCTCAGCAAAATTATCCATAAGTATAAAAAACTTTTTAGCAAGCATTACGGATGAGAATAATAACTGCGCAACTTTATCATTTTTTGATGCAATCAGCCCAGTTATTACCGACGATTCTCTTGATAAATCACAGATGTTTTTTCAATCACGTTATGACAAAGGAAATGGCGATGATTATCTCAATATCCCCCTCACAAAACTACAATATCACGGATTTATAGAATTACTCAAAACGGCTGAAAAGTTCGACGGACATGATGAAGAATTGGTCGATGATATTTCCGGATTATGCCCATTTGAAGGATGTATGCCAATTGAAAACATGCTAGAACGCGGAGATAATACTTTGCTATTTGGTCCAATGAAACCGGTTGGTTTAACTGATACGAGAACTGGGAAAAAACCATTTGCTGTAATCCAACTTCGCCAAGATGACAAATACGGAAAACTTTGGAACATTGTTGGATTTCAAACAAAATTAAAACATTCAGAACAAATACGAATTTTTAGAACATTGCCCGGGTTACAAAATGCTGAGTTTGCACGACTTGGTTCAGTACACCGAAATACATTTATAAATTCGCCAAAATTTTTAAATAACATAAGTGAACTGCAATCACAACGTGGATTATTTTTTGCAGGACAAATTACCGGTGTTGAAGGCTATTTAGAATCGACTGCATCCGGATTAGTTGCAGGAATAAATGCTTGTAGGATTTTAGAAAACAAAGAGGTCCTACCTTTTCCAAGTAATACTGCTATCGGCGCACTCTTAAATTATATCAGTACTAAGAACAAACATTTCCAACCAATGAATGTCACCTACGGTTTGATTCCTTATTATTTCGCTTTATTAGATCAGACAGAATTAACAAAAAATGGGAGACGTAAAAAATTAGGCAAAAATGAAAGACGTTTAATGACTGCAGAAAACGCTCTAAAAGAACTAGAAAGATTTATGAACTCAGAATAAAAATTGGTTTTAATTGTTTTTGGCGAAGCCACACCCAGATATAACTCCCAACTCCTTATAATCTCATCGATTTATAAAAAAAACTAAAAATCACACAAATAGCTAAATCTATTATAACTACCCTGTAAAAATATTTTTTTGAGTAGATGTGTTTAAACCTCCTTCATTAAGAAGTTATTAATTTAATGATACCAAATTCTTAATGAAGGGGGCTAGTGTTTAAAAATGTTTTTAATATTTTAATAAGCACCTAAAATAAAACCTGTAATCTGTATCACTCATACAAATTTCTAAAATCGGTACGAACTGTTGTTAAGTCAACCTTAAAGTGAATACTATAAAATCAATTCATTTTAAGGTTGGTTTAGCGCTGTTGCTAAATCGATATTTAGAACACTCCAAAAATTAGGAGAGTAAAAATGAAGAGATTGGTTTTGTGTCTGTTCTGCTGCATTATCGTTGTCTTGGTCTGTGTGTCGCAATCGACCGCCCAAGTCCAAACCATTAACTCAACCGTGGACAATTATGTCGATCGAGCCGCCTTTTTGGTGGCCGAAGCCTACGCGAGTTGTCCGGAAGACAATTTCGCCATTTCCCCGCTTGCGATCTCGCAAATTGGAGGCGGACTCAGGGAAATTGCCAGCGGCAAAACCAGAAAGGATTTGGAGCAACTTTTGTACCTCGAAAGTTACATTCCTAAACCACATTTCGCCGAAGTCATTCGTGACATGGAAGAAGAATTCGGGAAACCGAATTTCAAACTTTTTTCCATGTTTCTTGCCAAGGAAACTTTCCGTCAGGAAGTAACTGAAAGAATGGAAGAGACGTTTGGTATGGAAACCATCGCTACCAATTTCGGGGCTAACGAAATCGAAAAGATTAACATGACCGTTGAAGAAGCATCAGGATTTAAAAACGTCCTGAAAAGCGATCCGAGGCAACAGTTCGTTGCCGTCAACGCTTCAAATATCATTTCGACTTGGCCCAATAACTTTGGTTTCGTTCGTCGCGATAATTTTTCCGGAGAGGAAGTCAAATTCATCGGCGGAAAAATCGACGGTTACGTTTCGTTAGCCGTGAATAAGCAGTGGTATGGATACCAGTTCCAAATGGGTAATTCGCAAATTTTCCTTGTGCTTGCTGGTGACCGGCAACAGTTGAAAAGCTTTGCTAGTGAAATGGCAAGTGGAAAACGACTGGAAATGGTTGTTAAGGGGAAGAAAAAAACTCCTGTTCAACTTATTATTCCTGAAGTTGAGGAAATGAATACCGAATTCGATTATAGGAAATTTGCCATGCAAAAAGGACTTGATACTCCTTTTTGCAACACAGCGAACTATTCGGATGGATTCAAAAACGGAGAAGAAATTTTTTGTTCGGATTTGAAAACTCAATCGGTTTTCCAAATCACGGATAGAGGGATTTCTCTACGTCAAGTTACTTTAGCCGTCGGCCAAAGTAAAGGGATGGGAATGATTGGCGAAAAGGAAGATTTACCTGAACTTGTTATCAATAGACCATTTATGATTTTGGTCTGTGATAAAATCGGCACCACGGCCACCATGGCCTTTATTGCCGATCCCGCCAACAAGAATAAAAAAACCAGCATTCCCAAACCGGAACCAAGACCTCGAGGAGTGAAAAACTTGGTCAACTACACGTTCTCCGAATAGTAAAAATAATTTACCGAAGGTAAGTTGTTTTCGCTAGCAAAAAAGAGGTGCTCAGGTTTTTCTGGTTTTAGAAAACACTAGCACCTCTTTGTTTTTTGTTTGATTTTAAATTTCCAAATTTTCAAGACCTAAATTCTAGGATACC
>JAVBQZ010000190.1:0-5078 GCA_031548505.1 Bdellovibrionota bacterium
AAAATAAATTTATTGGATGTAATTTCTGCGCCGAATGGCATTGAAATTGATGAATTAGAACCACGTCAGTTAGAAATTGTGTTGGATCGAAACTTAATAAAGAATGTTGAAGTTGATATTAGAGATAGTATCGTTGGTAAAGTTCCTGATGGCTATGAGGTTAAAAATATTTCTGTGACGCCAAATTTTGTGGCAATAACTGGGGCAGCTACCGAATTAGCCAAAATAAAAAAACTTAACACCTATAAAGTTGATATCTCGCAATATACAACTTCTGTGGAAGAGTATGTTGATTTAGATATCCCCAGTGACTCCATTAATTGTGATGCTTGGCGTGTGCGTGTGAGTATTGATATTGTACAAAAAACGAAAGACAAAGTGTTCGCTGAATTGCCTGTTAAAATTATTGGTACTGATGATGAGGATTCTACAGTTATCACACCATCTGTTGTGCGAGCAAAATTAAAAATTAGTGAAAAAGATGTAAACGATATTAAAGCAGAAGATATTCGTTTAATTGTAGATACCAGCTCATTACCGCCCGGCGAACATTCTATTGCTCCGCAACTGGAAAAACCAGACGAGAGATTTTCTTTAATTTGGACTATGCCCAAAATGGTAAGTGTCAAGGTCAATTAAAACGTAAATGTGTATATGGCCAGTTTCCTTGATTTTTCCAGTATCTTAATTTTATTTTTGAATAATAGTTGTACGAACTATAAGTAATGCACAATTTACAATGCACAATGTACAATTCCCAGCCCAGCCTTCAGACACGGCAAATAGGTAGGAGATTGCAATTGTGATTTGGAGAAAGACACAATTGTACATTGTGACTTGGTTTTTCTAAAAAACCAAGTCACATGAGTATAATCCACAAAAAATCTATCAAAAGAAAAAGTCTAACGATATGTTAATAAATATGATACGGACTGCGCCCTCTTCATTGTGTATTATGAACTGTGAATTATAGTTATGAAGCCACGAAAACGTAATCCAACCCTGCCACGATCTTTTGTCCCGCCTAAAAAGGAAAAGAAGGTATTGGAGCCAGTTGTTATAAATCGTAGTTATTTGCAAGAAGGTTTTGCTTTGTTGTTTTTGGCACTTGGGATTTTTTGCGCTACAGCTCTTTTTTCAAGTTTCCAGTCGTTGAGTTTCTTAAAGGATGTTGGATTTCAGCAGAATTTGAATACATTATTGGCAAATAATTATATGGGCGATGTTGGTCGCCGAATTTCAATTTTTCTTATCAGTTCGCTTGGATTTTGTTCAATCGCAGTTGTAATTTGTCCATTCATTGTAAGTTTTAGAATTTGGTTCAATAATTCGCAACCATTACCGGATACACTGAAAGGTATAATGTCAATTTTTGTAAATGGTGCGATGATGGTTATTGCGCTTGCTACACTTATGGCTGTCTTTATGAATCATAAAGGTGGCGGAAATTTGGGTGTAACAATCGCTCGTAAATTGGATGTGAATGTTGGCGCAGGTGGAACATTTTTAATTTCTTTTTTTGTTGCCCTTAGTTTTTTTAGTTTGTGTACTGGCTTAAAAGTCAGTAAAATGGTTACATTTTTTGTAAAATTGTGGCGCACTTTTAAGGCAGTTTTAGTAGATAAACTTAAAGAAATTCGAGCTGAAAATGCTTTCTTGCAAGATAAGGATTTAAACCCAATTAATTTGATATTTGAAACAGTAAAATTTACTTTTCATATTATCGCTGTCACTTTGTTCACAGTATTTTTTACTGTGCCTCATATTTTGTTTGTAAAAGCACGCCGAGAGATTGTTCGCTTCTTGTCAGATAAATTCTCCTATGATTTCACAAATAAAAAAAATCACGCCTTAGATAATTTCAAAGTTGTAAAAACTAAGAAAGGAACTTTACACCTACAATTTGACGTTAATAAAAAATTAAAAAATGAAATACGTAAAAATAAAAAGAAGGGAGAAAAATTAGAAGAAGAAGATACTGATACAGAGTTTAAATTAGGGGATAACCCAAGACGTTCTAAACTCAGAATTTCGCGTGTTAAAGGAGATAACAAAAAGAAAGAAGGTAATAAATTACTAACGAAATTAAAGAAAAAAATAACTCCTAAAGAAGAAAAAAGATACATCAACGATAACGAAAGTCGTCTCGCATGCAACTTATAGTTTACCACCAATAAACTTACTTTCAAGTAGTGAAAACGAGATAGATGTGACACCAACTGAAGAAGAAATACATAAAAATAGTGTACAGTTAGAACAAACCTTAAATGATTTCGGAATTCGTGGAAAAATTGTCGAAGTTCAAGCAGGACCGATCGTAACATTATATCAATATAAACCAGCACCGGGGATTCGCGTTCAAAAAATCATTTCGTTAGATAACGATATGGCTCGTACTTTGAAAGTACCAAGCATTAGAACTTACGCGCCGGTTCCGGGTCATGATACTGTTGGTATTGAATTGCCAAATGCGATGCGGGAAATTGTTTATTTTAGAGATGTAATTGATAGTGAAGCATGGCATAAGGCGGATGATTATGATTTAAAAATTGCGCTTGCAAAAAATACTTTTGGTGAACCATATGTTGTTGATTTAGCGCGAATGCCACATTTGCTTGTCGCTGGTGCTACTGGTACTGGTAAGTCGGTTTCGCTAAATTCAATTGTTTTAAGTTTGCTTTATCAACATACCCCTGAAACATTGAAGTTGATGATGTTTGATCCGAAACAAGTCGAGTTAAGTATTTATGAGTCAATTCCACATTTGATAACGCCAGTTATTACTGATGCGAAAGACGCAAAAGGTGCACTTTTGTGGTTAATGGAGGAAATGGAACGCCGGCTTTCTTTGATGAAAGAACTTGGAGTTATAAATATTAAAAGTTTTAATAAGGCAGTAGCTGGGGAAAAAATTGAATTAGATGCGCTTGAAACTGACTTGGAATTAGATGATGAAGTTATTGAATTGGGTGATAAATTAAAAGTCGATCCAAATACTCAGATAAAAAATAGCACACGAAAGCAGTATGAACCTTTGCCATTGATAGTGGTTGTAATTGATGAGTATGCCGATTTAATTATGTCGGTACGTGAAATTGAGGAGTATATTATCAGATTGGCTGCGAAGTCGCGCGCAACAGGAATTCATTTAATTATAGCAACACAACGACCGAGTGCGGATATTGTTACTGGGTTGATTAAGGCGAATTTCCCATCGCGTATTGCCTTTAAGGTAGTGAGTTGGCGAGATGCGCAAACGATTATGGATGCAAAAGGCGCAGAGAAATTATTAGGTCGTGGTGATATGTTGTTTTTACCACCAGGGTCTGCAATGCCTAAAAGAATGCATGGGCCATTTGTAGATGAAAAAGAAGTGCATGCTGTGGTTGCTTGGTTGAAAGATAGAAACGTCCCTGTGTATAATGAGAATATCGCTAAGATGATTGCTCAAGTGCATTTACTTGATATTAATGTTAAGGCAAATACATTAAATAATTCTGCTAAAGATGAGGAAGATGGAGAAAATAAACGTGATAAAATATATGAAGATAAGATTTTACCGTTCATTGTTTCGCGTGGTGAAGCATCTATCAGTATGATTCAAACCGAATTTGAAGTCGGCTACCCGCGTGCATCTAAATATATTCGCTGGTTAGAAAAAGATGGAATTATTGGGCCTGCTGATGGTGCTAAGCGTAGAAAAGTTTTAGTTGAGCCTAGTGAAATTCAATTTCGTAAAAAAGACAAAGTAAATCATAGTAGTAGAAGTGTTAATATTGAAAAAATAGATTTTGATGCCGAAATGGCTGACGGAGATAGTGAGGAAAGTTTATTGTAATATATTCCTGTTACTTGAGTTTTTCTGTAAAACGTTTGTAGTTTTTACAAGCATTTCTCTTGTTTGGTTATCGCTTCGCGATGCTATTGCTATTATGAACAGGAGTATATTTGTATATGGCTTTGCTGGCGCTCCGCATACTCATGCTCCAAAAGATTTCAAAAAAATCAGGAAAACTCAAGGAGCATGAGTATATATAAATTCTAAAATAAATAAAGTATCGTCTACAGGCGAGCGAAACAGTGCAGGTAAGTGTACTTAGAAATTATCATGGAACTAAAAACATTAAATACAGGTAATCGAAATGTTTTCGCATTTGGCGATATTCACGGTTGTGCAAATGAATTAGAGGTTTTAATTGCACATTTAGAAACGCAGAGGATTATTGATCCTGAAGATTATTTTATTTTTTTAGGTGACTATATCGATAGAGGTCCTAATTCTTTTAATGTTATTGAAACGCTCATTGAATTTAAATATAAATATCCAAACGCCTTTTTCTTAAAAGGTAATCACGAATTAATGTTTCAAAATTTCTTAAGTCTTTCAGATGCGCAAGAACAGGTTTTCTTTCACAATGGAGGGATTGAAACAATTACGAGTTATGAAATAACTTCCGGTATGTTGCCGGAAGAAGCAGTCTATAAAATCCCGCCGTTGCATTTTAAATTCTATGCTGAGTTGCTTGGAATAGTTGAAACAGAAAATTTTATTTTTGTACACGGTGGGATTGATATTGAAGAACCATTACAAAATCAAAGTGAAAATAATTGTTTGTGGGTAAGAGAGAATTTTATAGAAAAAGAACATAATCTGAATAAAATAATTGTTTTTGGGCATACGCCATTTCGTGATGTAATTTTCGATCTACCTTATAAAATCGGTTTGGATACCGGATTAGTTTATGGGAATAAATTGAGTTGCCTTGAGTTAAATAGTAATAGAATCTATCAAATCTTTTTAGGTGAAACAAAGGTTGTGGAAACGAAGTATCAAGATCAGCAAATCTTGGTAGCGTGATGTTACCCAAAAATAAAATTAAGATGCCAGAAAAATTAAAGAAACTAACTATAATTTATTTAAATCTTGTAGCATCATAGGTTTTTTCCGGCACAGTATAAATTCTGGTTTTTAATGCTTCTTCTGCCGTTTTCTTTTGTCTTTCAGAAAAGAAACCAGTTCCGCGAACTTTCTCATTCTTTAAGATCACTTCCGATTTAATTTCTCCCTTGGTCGTAAA
>JAVBQZ010000027.1:0-13154 GCA_031548505.1 Bdellovibrionota bacterium
ATCGTAGTTTCAGAAGGTGCAGGACAAGAGTTTTTTAGGGATAAAAACGAACTGGGTTGTGATGCTTCCGGTAACAAGTTAAAACATGACATAGGTATTTATCTGAAAGATCGTCTAGGGAGTTACCTGAGTACAAAGAAAATGAAAATTAATTTTAGATATTTTGATCCGTCTTATAGTGTACGTTCAGTCCCAGCAAATGTTGCAGATTCACTTTTTTGTGATCAAATCGCGCGTTCTGCAGTTCATGCCGGTATGGCCGGAAAAACTGATATGATGATTGGTGTTTGGTATAATAATATCACACACGTTCCGCTTTCGCTTATTAGTGATAAAAAGAAACAAATTAATCCGCGTCAAGAACTGTGGCGTGATGTATTATGTGTCACCGGCCAACCTACTCAAATTGGGCTGGCATAAAAATTTGCAAATACCCCGTTAAATATTGTTTTGTTATATAAAGTATTGGTTGAGAAGCGCTTAGCACCCTGTTTCGCGGATGCTCATGTCGTACAGACTGTTATAACAGAATTTTTTGTTTGATGTGCCTAAGGTGTGATTTACTGTTGCAGTCCAATATTGGCTGTCAGTTCCGGGAACGATTTCCAAATTAATTTTAACACCGTTCTGTTGCTTAAAGGTCGTTAGTTCTTCCGGCTCAGCAGCGTATTTTGAATTTTCTAAATAATAAACTTCTTGTGAGGTAACAAGGTCTCTAATGTTTGATTTTGCAACTGAATCATAGGCACGCCTTTTGTATTCAGCATATTGTGGCATAGCGATTGTCGAAAGGACTCCAATAATTGCAATAACAACTAACAATTCAATTACTGAAAATCCCTTTTTATTATTCATAAAGCTACCTCTTATTTTATATTTTTATAAAATTGCTGAGCGCGCATAATTTATCACTCATAATATCGACAGAATTCTAATTTTTCCTTAACTTTCCCCTTGAAAATATTAAGAATAATTCTTTATAAAAAATAGAGGGTTATGCTTGAAATGAATGTTGTGACAAAAATATTACAACAAGATTATTGTAGTCAAAGGTTTGTTTGATTAGTTTTTAACATTTGGTGTACTTTTTTCGCTTATCTAGCTTTTGTATTTGGATTGGAATAAGCGAAACTAGAAAGATAATTTTTGATTAAGTTGTTTAGTCTATTTGAATAAATCATCCAATTTTCTTAAGGCTTCTTCTTTTGCGGTTGTAACGGAATTGTTATTTTTATTTAATGCTGAATTTTCACCTAGTGAAAAATAATCGCAAAAGTTTGATTTTTCTTTATCCACGATACGTTCTGCCTGTGGTTCAGTACACTCGTTATAGCTGGATGTATTGTAGAATTTGCAATTTAAGCAACAGCGAATATCGGCATTACAAGAATTGCAATATGCCGATCGGCCGACGACTTCGCCGACAGAAAAACTTAATTCATTATTGCATTTGTAACACTTCATATATTTGGCTTATCGTTTGCTTTAATCCTTACAATGCTTTTTAGCTTTCAGTGTATCCATCTTGCGCTTAGCTAAACCTTCAATGTTTTTTTGCTCAGCTCTTGTCAAAGCCAAAGCGTCATTTTCAACATTTTTAGTAATAACTGAACCGGCACCGATTAGGGTATTATCGCCAATTTCTATTGGGGCAACAAGCGCAGCATTGCTACCGATAAAAGCGTTTTTGCCAATTTTAGTTGGATGTTTAAAGACTCCATCATAATTGCAAGTAATTGTGCCAGCTCCGATATTGGTTTTTTCTCCAATATATGCATCGCCTATGTAGGTTAAATGGTTAGCTTTTACACCGGTTTCTAAATTTGATTTTTTTATTTCGACAAAGTTTCCGACATGCACTTCTTCAGCTAAATTTGTTTCTGGGCGAATTCTTGCGAAAGGACCGATTTTACATTTTAGTCCGATTTTGGATTTTTCTATTATGCTGAAATAGTGGATTATAGTTCCGGATTTTATTTCGCTATCTATAATTACCGCATCTCCCTCAATAGTGACATTTTCTTGTAGTATAGTGTTGCCTTTTAGACGAGTTCCGGCACCGATAAAACAGCCGTCAGCGATACTTACAGTATCTTCAATGTAAGTATTATTAATATCTTCAAATGTTATGTTTTGGTCTTTATATTTATCTATTGAGTTCATATTGATGGGTTTTCTTATTATCTAATTTAATTTTTTATATTACAGTCTAACAGTTTTTTCGCCCAATCACCGATTGAGCCGGCACCAATTAATAAAATTACGTCATTTTCATGTGCCAGGTTTTGCAATTCATTTTTTAAGTCATGCTCAGCAATAGTTTTGTATTGTTGGCACTTATATTGTATTACATCGCCTTGCGTCTCCATAATTTTTCGCATTTCCTCTATTATATTTTCAGAAGAAATTTCAATTTCAGATTCTTCGCGACCAGCAGGGCGGTAAATTGGTGCAATCAATGCAATGTCTGCGGTTAAAAGTGCTTTAGCAAAATCATGGCAATGTTCTTTTGTACGTGTCGATAAATGTGGTTGAAAAACAGCGATAAATTTTCATTCATCTATTGTTGCAATAGATTGTTCACCTGCTGAAATAGCGCAGGCAACCTCAACTGGCAAGTGCCCGTAGTCATTATAAATTTTTGCGCCATTAAATATCCCCGCAAGTTCAAATCGTCGTTTGCTATTTTGGAAACGCTGTAAAGTCGGAATTAATTTTTCCGGTTCAACAAATTGCGAACACATTGTAAGTGCAGCAGTAGCGTTAGCGACATTATGTTTGCCGAACAAAGGTAGAGAAACGGAGATTGCTTTTTTTAGTAAAAAGAATTCCAGAAAAAAACCGGTACCATTTTCGGTTGTTTGAATATTTGTAGCATGCGCGATAATTCGCTCTTCGTCGTGATTTGTTTTTTCTAACGAAAAAAAGTGAACATTAAGTGATAATCGTGAAATTACAGATTTAATTTCAAGATCATCATAATTCAATAGAACGAAATTGCTTTCATTGCTGGCTATGCGATTGATATATTCGATCCAATATTCTTTGAATTTATTATAATCGTTATCAAAATATTCCAAATGATCTTTGTCGATATTTGTAACTATTATATGGGTTGGGTTGTAATTAGCAAGATTACCAAATGCCTCACATGCTTCATAAACAAAATATTCACTTTTCCCTACACGAGCATTTGAACCCCACTTTGGTAAAATTCCACCAATTAAACAGGTCGGATCTAAACCTGCTTCTTCAAGTAAAAATGCAACGAGTGAGGTGGTTGAGGTTTTTCCATGCGCCCCACTGATTGCAATTGAAAAGCCTTTTGCAGTTTCAAGCAAAGAAATAAATTCGGCCCGATTGTAAATTGCTAAATCAAGTTCTTTAGCCTTTTGTAACTCAATTTGGTCTATCGAGACAGCATTAGAGTAAATGATAACTTGGTTATCCTGAATATTATTTTGGGTTATTTCATAATTTATATGAACACCTAATGTTTCCAATTCGTCAGTATTCGGCGAATGTACTAACTCTGATCCAGCAACTTTATAACCGGAAGAAATAAGAATTTTTGCTTGTGCAGACATTCCTGAACCACCGATGCCAATGAAATAGTAGGTATTTTTCTTATTTAACTTTAATTTATTGGGCATGGTGATTCAGGAAATTTCCAATGATGATACTTAATTTACGGAACTTCAATTATCTCTAATTTGTCTCCGGTTAAATCACTTATGGTTGCAGAAAAAGTTTGAAAACTTAGAACTCTTAAGTCTCCTTCTTTATCTTTGTATAATTCAGATAATATAGGCATTGCGTCAAAAAAAATTTGCTGATTTTGTTCGGTAGTATTGTCAAATAATGTTCCTGTGACTCTAATATAGCGGCCATCAGGTGCACCAGTAGCGAGTTCTACTTTTGGATTTTCAATAACTTGCTGATAAACATTTTTTCCTGCGCCGGTACAAACGCTTAGTTTGCCATCAATATTAAGCACAGAAGAAAAAGGGCGAACGCGTGGTTGATTATCATTGTCAACCGTTGCAATATAATAAACGCCGGCATCACGTAAAAATTGGATTACTTTATTAGTGTCGTCATTATGTTGTTTCGCTATTCTTTGTGGACTATAAAACAAAGTAGGAAAATATTTCTGTTGAATAAAATAAAGACTAACAAAAACAACGACGATTATAGCTGAGGTGATTATTGTTTTTTTCATGATATCCTCCTGATTATGTTATTAGATTTTATATTAAATTCCCTTGGTCTTCATCAAAAATTTTCGATGAAGTTTACTGCCTGTTCTGAAAACTTCCGTTAATTTCGTAGAAAGCCTATTTAGAAGCCTCCTTCTATTTTTTCTGTAATTCTCACGGCTAACTTATCATTAACTAGGCATACTTCTCCAACTGCAATAGTGTTCTCTGCTACACTTATTGTAACTCCCATATCTGAAATATTTTTTATTGTAGTGAGATAACTATCGGGTTGCATTTGAGTTTTAAATTCTTTTTGTTTCATTTCCACAAGATCAAAATCAATGTTAACTGTTGTTGTATCTGAAAATACATCTTCAATTTTAATTTGTGGCTTTGTAATATCCGTTATTTTAATGGCAAAGTGATCATTGAAATTATAAAGTTCACCAGTGGCGATTATTTGGTTGTATTTTTCTATTGCAACTTTGGTATCTTGTGGTTGCCCAAGTTCAATTACTGCTCCGGTTTTTGTGTAATCACTAAGACAGGATGTCTGCACAGTAAGGGAAGCTAATATAATTGTTAATTCAATATTTAAGCCATCTGTTTCATCATCACGTTCGCGCCCAGATTTATTTTTATAAAACGTGTCGATTCTATCAGTCATCTCTTGGTTGAGCATGAACCAAATAGAAGCGTTTTTATTGTTAATTTTGAAACACAATTCTACCACACCAAAAACGTCTTTTATATCGTCGATAGAGATTGGTGAATCATATCCTAGTTTAAAAAGTACATTGCCCTTAAAAGAATTTTTTAAAGAATAAAGCAATTTCTTTTGAACATATTCAGTTATACTAGAAACGTTTTGATGAAGTTGGTTTTTTATAAATGCTCCAAGTATAGCTTGTTCAATTTCTTGATCAAAAGCCATATAACAAGGCTGCTTATTGATGCTGATGCTAGCGGCTGTTAAGTTTTCTTTTGGATATTTAAGGACAGGGGTAATAGAGATTAATTCGCAATGTATGTGAAAAAACTCCAGAAGTTTTTTCCATTCAGTGTAGAATGGAGAGAAAAAATCGGTAAAATTAGTTTTTAGAAATCCTGAATTGTAGCGAATTTTTAAATCATCGACCTGTGGTAAAGTTTCCTTAGCATTCCATTTTTTTGGTGTGTAATTAACCAGTGTTATTTTGCTATCAGATTTTGATACCATTTTAATTTTGTAGCAATTTCAGTTATAAATTTTCTCTAATAATTGCGCCTAGTAAAGGGAGGCGAACCTTTTCGTCAATGTTAAGTAAACTATGAGCCAAATCAGCGTGGCGCTCTCCTTTATTTTGGTCAAGTTCTAAAATGTTTGGCGCGGCATCACCGTCAGCGAGAACTGCGATTGAAATTAACAATTTTTCGCTGGTTTCAAGGTCGTGGATTGAGTCTAAAATCCCCATAAAGTAACACTAAAATTTTTTATAAAATAGGTGGTAGGACTGTATAATGCACCTGTATTGCTTGTCGAAACAAACAGCGCGGGCAAATACACGATACATATAGTTAATACACTAAATTTTTTTTCAAAAATCCCCTTAAAAATTAGATAGTTAAAAAATATATTTTGTAACCCATTGATTTATTTAGCATTAATATTTATGACATAAATGATACATTTTTGAAACAAAGCTTTAACAAGCGTTGATAGGTTATTGTATGAGTCAGCGGCTCATATGCGGTTATCGGTTTTATTGTAGTAATGTTTTTGAGAGAGGTAAAAATGAAAAAAAGTAGTTCAAAAAAATTAGTTAATAGTTCTGCCCGCAATTTAAAAAATCAAAAGAAAAAAGCTGTAAAGGTGGTTGCAAAAAAAGCAACAAAAAAGGTTATCGCAAAGGTACAGGCCAAGAAAGCAATTAAGCAAACTACAAAGCAAACTATTAAGAAAACAGTTAAGAAAATTAAAGTAACTACAAGGGTCAAAGTAAAAAAAATTACTGCTAAGAAAAAGATAGCTGTCAAAAAAGTAAAAGAAATTAAAAAACAAACAAGTAAAGTTTTAGCAAAAGGTAAGAAAGTTCAGAATAGAATCGCTGAGACGATTATCAAAACTAAAAAACAAACTGAAGCTCGACGCATAGAAAAATTAGTAATGGATAATCGTGAGAGTGCAAAAAAAATGGGTTATAGTTTGTTGAAACGCTGGAATGTTAGAATTGAAAAAGATGAAATAAACAGTGTGATTGATTATGCGCTTTGTGATGCAGCGATGCGCTATATTCCAAACAAGGGGGCAAGTTTCGTTACGTACTTTTTTTACCATTTACGCGGGCATTTGGTGCGTTTGATTACTGATTTAACGATGGCAGGTAACCTTTTTGCACGTTCGGAAATTAATGGGGATTTAGATTATGAAGGTGATACTGCAGGACGAATGCAATTAGAAAATCCTATATATTCAAAATCGGAATTAATTGAGTCGCCGGAAACGGTTGTGATTAAAAATGAAGATTTGAATTTATGTTCGTTGTCACTTCGCGATTTAGACCGCTTAGAACGAGAGGTTTTATTAAAAACTTCGAACGATGAAAATGTTATAGATGTTGCAAAAGAATTTGGTTATAGCCGTTGTCACATTTCTCGAATAAAAAAAGATGCGCTAAGCAAACTAAAAGCAATATACGGTCGTAAATCGACAGTTGCATTTGAAAACTTGGTTTTTATTGACGAGTTTAAAAAGCATTCAAAATCAAGGAATAAAAATAAAATGCTTTCGAAGGAAGTGGCGATGCTAACTTATAATGCATAGTGTACAGTTCACAATCTACGACTCCCCCTCTTAATATACAAGGGGGGGGGGGGCGTAAATTTGATAGGGGTGAGCGGCTAAGCATTGGTTCCAATAAGAAAGTAAAAGTCAAATATCTATTTATACCCGAGCAGTTTCAAATTCCACAGTATCATAGATAGATTAGGAAGGGAGCGGGTGAAATCGTAGAGTGTATCGCGGTGGCAATATTGTCCTAATTCTAATGAATTATTGCCTTCCCAGAAAAATTCTCCCCCAACAAATTTTTGATACCCCAGTTCTACTAACATCTTACGTGTTTCCGGGAAAAATTCATTTTGGTCTGGTGGGCATAAGATATCGCAAGGTTTTATATTATGTTCTGCGAGCGTTTGAAAACTAATCATTAAATCTTCATGTATTTCTTCTTTGGAAAGGTCGTGAAAAAATTGATAGCTATGCCCCATTGAACCTATTTCAAATCCGTCTTGAAAAGCAAGTTCAAGTTCTTTCCAGGACATGAAGGTGTCTACTTTTGGTAGAGATGTAATTTTTTCTAGGTGGTTTATTATTGTTTCAATAATTGCAAAGCGTTCGTTAGCAGGTTGCGCTTTTAAATAAGTAATGAATGCGAAACTCCAGTCTGTGGGGATTTCAATTTGACTATTGAAATTTTGATATATGGCATTAAATGTTTCTATTTCTGGTATATTTAACGCGATATTATTTTGTTTTATAAGTTTTATAGCAGTTAGCACGCGTTCTTCCCAAAGCATTAATTGCCGTCCGATATAAGCTGTTGGTACGAATAATGTTGCAGGAAATTTAAATTGTCGCAAAAGTGGCAAGACGTTTTTATAAATCGATTTATGTGCCTTATCAAAAGTTAGCACAACAGTATTAACTGGAATTTCTTCGTTGCGTGAAATTTTTTGAACTAATTCGCTTAGTAAGATGACATTCGCCTTTTCTTTAAATAGTTCAAGATGTGTTTTAAATCCGGAAATGGAAATAACATTATCGTTTCCTAATGAACCTTGTTCAATTTCGTTATCTGATAATACACGTTCATATTTTAATATACGATATGGAAAATCACCTTTATTACAATCACGCTTGCGTAGTATTTCAAATAGCCCGCAATAATAAACAATATAGTTGGCGATTTTATTAAGATGATAACGAAATGCTATTTCTCGTTCATCAAGCTTTTTCTCTTTTTGTAAAACTTTAAACAAAGGATTGTCTTGCAAATTAAATATGTCGCCCATAAATATGATTAGTTAATTTAAGATGTCCTATGCCCAATTATAAATCCCTTTTATGATTGTTGATTGAGAGTTCTAAATCCCAGATCTTAATCAGCGCAGAATCTATCTAATATTTTTTTGATATTTTCCGGTAGTGACAATATTTTAAAACTATCACCATTTTTTACGATAAAGGCGTGTTTGGTCCAAGCTTTATTTACGGTTTTTCCCGTTTCAGTGTCTATAATATTATAATTCATCGTAAATGAGGCCTTTTTTAGATCTGTGACCCAGAGATAGAGCCTGTATTCCTTGCCATAAAAAATTGGGCTAATGAAATTCTGGTGTGATTCTGACAAAAGTAGGTGGGTATCGTTTTTTAGTAATTCTGTGTAGGGAACGCCACCATCTTTTAGCAAAAGTTCTCGTGCTGTCTCGTAAAGGTGAAAATAACGTGCATGATACAGCACGCCACCTAAGTCAAATTCGCCAAAATGAATATGTTTAACGTCGTAAATGAAGCATTTATCATAGTTAGGAGTCATGGGGAACGTGTCTAGGCTGTTGTAATTGTGTTGTCTAGTGGATTTTTAAAAAATTGTTGACTTTTAAAGGCGTTTCAGCAATAAGGCGCGCCCTCAAATTCTTGTTGAACTAATTAAAGTTGCTTTTTTCGCTCGTTTATGCGGCGTCTTCCCTTTAATTTTCAATAAAAAAATCTAATTTTATATATTTTCTTATCGCTAAGGCAACCTTCGGACTGTCTTGGTAATGGTGAGTTTTTGTTTTTTATTTCAGGACGGTGTTATGAAAGTTAGAGCATCAGTAAAAAAAATGTGCGAACATTGTCGCGCGATTAAGCGTCGTGGTATTATTTATATAATCTGTAGTCGTTCTCCGAAACATAAACAGAGGCAAGGATAATTTTTTATAGGATAATTTTTTTAACGGAGTAATCAGGAAATATTATGGCTCGTATTGCTGGTATTGATTTACCAAAAGGAAAACGAATCGAAATTGCCTTAACTTACATAGTTGGGATTGGTAAAGTAACGTCAAGGAGAATTTTAGAGATTGCGAAAATTGATCCAAATCTTAGATCTGATGCATTAACAGAAGAACAAGTTGGTGAAATTAGGAAAGTTATTGAGGCAGGATATCATGTTGAAGGTGATGTTCGCCGTAGTGTTTCGCAAGATATTAAACGTTTAATGGACTTAGGTACGGTTCGTGGTTTGCGTCACAGAAAAGGTCTTCCGGTTCGTGGGCAAAGGACGCGTACAAATGCAAGAACTCGTAAGGGGCCGCGTAAGGCAGCAATTGCAGGAAAGAAGGTAGCAACTAAGAAATAATGAATTAGGGAATTTATGGCAGATAAAAAAAAGAATCCACAATCAGCAGGAAAGAAAAAGACAAAAAAGAAAAATATTCCGATTGGAATCGCTCATGTTCATGCGACATTCAATAATACAATTGTGACCATGACTGATGTTACTGGGAATGTTGTTTCTTGGTCGAGTGCAGGTTCGCATGGCTTTAAAGGATCAAGGAAAGCTACTCCGTTTGCAGCACAAGTTACAGCGCAGGCGGCAGCACAAATTGCTGTTGACAATGGAATGCGTCAGGCAAGCGTTTGGTTAAATGGCCCTGGCTCCGGTCGTGAATCTGCACTTCGTGCAATTCAAAGTGCTGGAATTACCGTTACGGTAATTCGTGACTTAACGCCGATTCCGCACAACGGATGTAAGGCTCGTAAGAGAAGAAGAGTATAGTAAATATACTTTTTAATGTGACAACTATATTGGTTGTCTTTAAGTTTAAAATATAATTTTTATTGTTATAAATTTGTTTTATTTTCTAAATTTTTTAGAAATTTTTAAAACTAATTTATATTTTTTTATAAACGTAAACTAATATTTTTTTATTATTAGGAGGAAGTTAGATGGCTCGTTATACAGGGGCGGTTTGCCGGCTTTGCAGAAGAGAAGGTGAAAAGCTTTTTTTAAAAGGTGAACGTTGTTATTCAACAAAATGTGCATTAGAAAGACGTGATAGTGCACCAGGTCAGCACGGACGTAATCGTGGACGTGTTTCAGAATATAAATTACAATTAAGAGAAAAGCAAAAAGCGCGTAGAACATACGGTGTGATGGAAAAGCAGTTTAGAGTAATGTTCCAAAACGCTGATAGACAAAAAGGTATTACAGGTGAAAACTTGTTGACTGCATTAGAAATGCGCCTTGATAATATTGTCTATAAGGCTGGATTTGCGACTTCTAAAGCGGAAGGAAGGCAGTTTGTTACGCATGGACATTTTCTTTTAAATGGTAAAAAAGTAAATATTCCATCTATTCAATTAAAAATTGGTGATGTTGTTTCAGTACAAGGTAATAGTAAGAAATTGGAACGTATTACATTCTCAATTAATGGGAGTACTGGGAGAGCAATTGCTGAGTGGCTCGAAGTTGATAGAACAAATTTTTCTGTCACTGTTAAAGCATTGCCTGTCCGAGCGCAGATGTCACAAAGTATTAAGGAACAACTTATTGTTGAGTTGTACTCGAAATAATGAATTACTAGAGGTGTACATCTGAAATTTTTTTTATAAATTCTTGGTGGTGCTCTGATGACCACCTTTAATAAACCCAAGACACACTATGCTAAGAAATATTATCAAGGATTTTGTAAAGCCACGCAGAGTTGAATTTGAATTAAAAGAAGAGACAAAAGAGGGGATAACTGAGAAGTATGGCAAGTTTGTTGCTGAGCCGCTTGAAAGAGGATATGGTATTACGATTGGTAACAGTTTACGCAGAATTATGCTTTCTTCTTTGCCGGGCGCAGCAATTTCATCGTTAAGAATTGCTGGAGTAACTCATGAATTTGCAACTATTAACGGTTGTACTGAAGATGTTACGGAAATTATCTTAAATCTAAAAGAAGTAGTTGTTAAATTGCATAATAAGGATCAAGTTACTCTAACGATTCAAGCGCAAGGTCCAACTGAAGTTACAGCTGGAATGTTTAGTACAGATGCAAACGTTGAAATTATAAATCCGGAACATCATATTTGTACCCTAAATCGTGATGGTAAGTTAGACATGACCGTTGTTGTTAAAATGGGTCGTGGTTACGTAGCTGCTGAAGCTAACAAAACAGGAAACGAGACGGTTGATGAGTTGGTTCTAGACTCAATGTATGCTCCGGTTCGTAAGGTTAATTATGTTGCTACAAATACACGTGTAGGCGAACATACCGATTACGATAAGTTAACTCTAGAAGTTTGGACCGATGGCAGTGTGGCTCCAGCAGATGCTGTCCAAGGTGCAGCTTATATTTTGTGCGATCAATTACAGGCGTTCTCCGGAATTGAAGAAATTGTTCAAGAGGAAGTTATACCAACTGAAGTGTCTAAAACGGAACATGAGAAGCCAAAAATCAATGACAATTTATTTAAGAAAATAGATGAGCTTGAACTTAGTGTTCGTTCTTCAAATTGTTTAGAAATTGCAAATATTAAGTATGTTTGTGAATTAGTAACAAGAACAGAAATGGAAATGTTACGAACGAAGAATTTTGGTCGTAAATCATTAACTGAAATTAAAGAAATTTTACAGGATTTGGGTCTGACCCTTGGAATGGAAATTGCCGATGTACCTTCAAGGGCTGAGTTAGATGCGCGCTATGAAGCTGCGCACAGCATGTAATGGGAAAAGGTCTATCTCTGAATATTTCTCATGGCTAGGTTTCGCACCTTCCTTTTGTTGTGATGAGATATCCGTTGCCCATGTGTTTATGATATAAAAATGTAGGTGAATAAGTTATGAAACATAGAAAAGTATTAGGAAAATTAAATAGGAACACTTCTCATCGTCGTGCTCTTCTTAGAAACTTGGCTACATCATTAATCTTAAATGATAAGATAGAAACGACATTACCGCGTGCGAAAGAGTTAAAGCGTTTGGCGGATAAGTTAATTACCCTTGGGAAAAAGGATTCTTTGGCTGCACGTCGTCAAGCAATGAGTTTTTTATTTGCAGTAAATAGGGTGCAAGAAGGCAATGTTAATAAATTGTCTGCTGTTCATAAATTATTTACGGAACTTGCACCGCGCTATAGTGAGCGCAACGGTGGTTATACTCGTGTAATTCATTCTGGTAGGCGCGCAGGAGATTGTGCAGAAATGGCAATTATTGAATTTGTAGAAGGTGCTGTTGTTAAGAAAGTAGATCCAAAGAAGCGCAGAGTAACGAAGAGAAAAGATGAAGCTGTTGCACAAGCAGAAGCATAATTTATAATCTATATTTTCTTTAGCTTTTCATATTTTATCTTTAAATGATAATTACGTAGGACTTACGCAATGGACAATTTCCAGTATGAGTAAAGTGGTGAGGAAGGCTGTTAGTTGTGAATTATTTATTTGATGCTGAGAGGGGGAATGGTAATTGTGCATTGTAAGTTCTGCACTATGACTTGTGGATTGTTTTTATGGCTGAAACAAATTTAGCAATAAACAGCGGCTTTGATAATTCAGCAGAAATAAATCCAGGTGCAAATTTTAGTTTTGATTTAGATTTTTTTTCGGGTCCGTTGGATTTATTGCTTCACCTAGTTTGTACCGAAGAAGTTTCAATTGAAGAAGTTCAGATGTCAGTGATTGCTGACAAATATCTTACTATAATTCAAAATAGCAAATTTATTGATTTGGAGAGGGCGGTAGAATATCTGGTTATTGCTTCGACTTTAATGGCAATTAAAAGTGATTCTGTGCTTTCAAAAAATGTATCTGTAAGTGACGAAGAAGATACGTATCAGGGGGAAGAGTTTTATAACCAACTTCGCGAACGTTTAAAACAGTACGAGTTAACTAAATTGCGTGCAGAGAAACTGCGTGCGCTCCCGCAACTGAATATTGATACT
>JAVBQZ010000164.1:0-15352 GCA_031548505.1 Bdellovibrionota bacterium
GTTGCAAGCCCTTTGGTTAAAACCATTTTTGGTTTTTTTTTTTGGGTGGTCTTTGGTGGCGCAAACCCGGAAACAACCCCCCCCCCCCCCCCCCCCGCTACAAAATATTTTCAAGAGACTTAAAAATAGCAGTTTATCATACACCGTACATGTATGATAATGACGAAGCTATTTTTTTATATGGAATTTTTAAAAATTATAAAAATTCATTTATAATTTTTACCGATAAGGTTGAAGCAGATATGTTATGGTATGGGACACCATTACCGCCTGAAAGAATCCATGACTTACTCCCCACTTATCCCTCACATTTTATGCTGCGTGAAAAACGCGCCAGCTTTTTTGCAACACAAAAAGGTAATATGAGCTATCTTAGTACATTTGATTTTGCTATAGGCACTAGAATACACGGCATAATTTGTTCTATATTGTCCGGTATACCTGCCATGCTGATTTCTACGAGTTTAAGAACATTTGAAATAGCGCAGTACCATAATATTCCTGTAGTTCTACGTTCTGAGTTAAGTGCGGAAACCTCCTTGGAAACCCTATATTACAAAGCTTGTTACGGCATGAAAAATTTTCATGATACATATGATGAAAAACTTGACGAATATATATTTTTTCTTCGTGAAAATGAATTACCTATAAGTCAAAGATTATTATGCTCAAAATAATTTGATTGCTAAATCCTTTACATCTAAATACATTAACAAAAAAATATAATAAAATCAACGTGGTATGATGTTGATTTTATATACTTTTTGAGTATAACCTGCGGTCTGCTTTCTTCTGAGAATTTTTTAACCTTTCCATATAAAATTTAAAATCTCATCGTGAAATTTATTCGTTCTAAAAAAACACAGCATGATTTGACGCATAAGGATGGCGTGCAAGAAATTGTCGTCGAGCCTGCTGAAATTCTTAACGCTAAGTTTGAGAACAATGCTAAAGACGCGGATGTGAACGAGGTTGAAATTGAAGATAGTGATGATGTAGATAGTGATGTTATTGAAATAGAACCAAGCCAGAACACAAGAAAAAGATCTACGGTTGCCGAATTTCCAAACTTTAAGGATACAATTGAACTTCTAAATGACGGATATGTTGCTAGTGAGAGTGATTCAAAAGATGTAATTTTATCATCACCACTTGAAAGATATATGGCTGAAATTAGTCATTATCCTTTACTTACACGCGAAGAAGAGCAACAATTAACATTGATTTATAAAGAAAGCACAGACCCAGTTGCGCGACAGATGGCTGCATATCGTTTGGTTGTTTCAAACCTTCGTTTAGTTGTTTTTATTGCGCGAGAATATCAACGTAATATTCAAAACATTTTAGATTTGGTGCAAGAAGGGAATATAGGATTGATGACCGCTGTCGATAAATTTGACCCATACAAAGATGTAAAATTTTCATCTTATGCAACTTATTGGATTCGCGCTTATATGCTTCGTTTCATCATTAATAATTTACGTCTTGTAAAAATCGGTACCACACAAGCCCAGCGTAAACTCTTCTATAACTTACAAAAAGAAAAAGATAGGTTAATTGCGGAAGGATTTATCCCGGAAGCAAAATTATTAGCCGAAAAGCTAAATGTAAAAGAGTCAGAAGTAGTAGAAATGGAGAAGCGTTTAATGTTGCCGGAGGCTAGTTTGGATGCCCCGCTTCGCTCTTCTAACGAAAAGAATGTACGCACATTATTAGGGATATTGCCTGATAAATACAGTAATGTTGAGGATAATGCGGTAAATGCACATTTGGCTAAATCAATTCGCGACGAAATAGAAGTGTTGAAAGTAGAAATGGATGATAAGGAGCGTGACATAATTGATAGTCGTTTATTTACGGACGAACCACAGTCGCTACAAGAAATTGGTGCGCGTCACGGTGTTAGCCGTGAACGTATTAGACAAATTGAAGTTAAATTAAAAGGTGAGTTAAAAGAACATTTATCAAGTAAATTAGGGTTGAGCGAGGAAGATGTAATAGATTTGTGACTGCTTTCCTTGATTTTCACGGCATATTAGTTTTGTTTTTTAATAACACGTATGAATTTACGCAATGTACAGTTCACAACCCTTTACGCGTAGGGAAAAGAACGTGTATTGTGAATTATTTATTTGCTGCTGTGGGGAAGGGGGAATTGTGCATTGTAAATTGTACATTGTTAATTAATTTCTTATGTTTAAAAATGATTTAGATAAAAATGTCGTTATATTCGGTGGTGCCGGATATATTGGTTGTCGTGCTGTACAAATGTTTCTTGAAAATGGGTATAATGTTCGTGTCTTTGATAATTTTTTGTTTGGTAGAGAAGGAATTGACACGATTCAGCACGAGAATTTGGAGATTATTTATGGAGATATATTTAACGTAAAGGAAGTTACGGAGGCCTTAAAAGATGCCGGCACACTTGTTTACCTTTCTGATTTATGTGGTAAGCGCTTTTGACACAATAAAAAAGCAAATATATTTAGGGACCATAATTATATTTCAGCATTACTGGTCGTGCTGGCAGCAATGGAATATGATGTTGACAGGTTTGTTTATGTTTCTAGTGATTCTGTTTATGGCAACCTCACTGGCTTGGTTTATGAGACAGATATACCCCAACCGGTTTCGCTGTCTTCGCGCTTAAAATTGCGTGTTGAAGATAAACTTCTTGCTTCAAAGAGTAGTCAATTTCATCCAATAATTTTACGCATAGCGAACTGTTATGGTTATTCTCCGCGAATGAGGTTTGATTTATTGCCAAATACAATTTTGCGCGACGCTGTTTTAAAGAAAAAAGTTACAATTGAATCTGAAAATTCATGTCGCGCTTACATTCATGTTGATGACGCAGCACGTGCCATCCTATGTAGTGCTCAGACACACGTAAATTTGGTTAGTGGTCAGGTTTTTAATATAGGCGTTAGCGGTCAAGGGATAAATATTTTATCTGTTATTAATACGGTTAAACAAATTTGTGGCAATTTTAAAGTAAAAGTAATTAAAGAACAACCTGATTTATTAGAATATAAGTTGATCTGTAAAAAAGCAGAGAAACTTCTAAACTGGATGCCTACAATAACCATGGAGGACGGGCTTCACGATCTGTATCAGCACTTGAATAATATAAAAGATCCATATGATGATAAGTATATGAACGTTAAAGGGAGCGATATAATAGTGGCTTAGCCCCAACTGTTATTTGAATTTTCAACTTCTTGATGTTTACTCAAAATTTTCATTATCCTTTATCAGTTTTAAAAAACAGGTTCTACTATTACTAGAATTGTTACTAACAGTTAACTTAATCTAAGATGACTATAAAAAATGTGTGCTCTTTAGTGTTTTACTCAAGCTATGGACCAATGTTTAATTAGTCCATAGCTTATTTGTAAATTACCTTAGGTCGTTGGAGCACACGGGCAACGACTAAAAACCCAGATAGAAAAATGATAGGACAAGGTTTACTACCTAGTAGTCATCGCAATCGTCGCATGGGTGTGTAAAGTGATTCCTTTCAGCATAGTCGTAATAACTGTCGCTAGGTCCGCTCCCACTTTTGCGTGTGCGATGTTCCCGTTCTTCAGCTTTAGCATCCGCAGAAACGACAGCTGCCATAAGCACGAACAAGCCCCCTAATCCTGTCATAACAAGAATGATTATACAGAATTCAGTAATCATTTCTTTACCCGTCCTTTCTCCGTTCAAGTACGGAATCTAAGTTTAAAAAACTAAAAACCTCCTAGATCGTTATGACATCATCTTAAAAAAATGCATACATTAGACTGGCAAAGTGCCAACTTCTTTGCTGATATCTTAGACTTAGTTACGCTAAAAAGATGGGAGAATATGCTATTGTTATTATAAACAGGAGTACATTTGTATACGGCTTCGCTGGCGCTCCGCATACTTATGCTTCTAAAAAAAAAAGTTCAAATAATACTGGAATTCTCAAGGAGCATGAGCATATCCATTGTTTTAGGCGTGTTTTTCAATCACGTCCAATATTCTATCCAGCTCCTCTTTTGAGAAAAATTTGATTTGAATATCGCCTTCACCGGTTGGTGTAACATTCAGTTGGATTTTTGTACCAAGGGCGCGCCTCAAGCGATCCTCAATCTCAATCACGGCAAATGACTTGTTTTGATTTACAGTATTGGTATTTTTCTTTGCACGCGCTTTGCGGGGTTGCACATCTTTACCGGAGGCTAGTTGCTCGGCTTGGCGTACCGATAATTCCTCAGAAAGTATGCGCTTGGTGAGCTTTTCTTGCTCAATTAAATCGTTAACCATTAACAACGCTCTGCCATGCCCGGCTGATATTTTTTTCTCAACAAGTAAGCTTTGCGCAAAAGAGCAAAGTTTCAAAAGACGAAGCGTATTTGCTATTACAACCCGATCTTTGCCTAATGCATTCGCTATTTCGTTTTGCGTCTGTCCAAATTCTATAATTAGGCGTTGGTAAGCATGCGCTTCTTCAACCGGATTTAAATCGGAACGTTGAATATTTTCAACAATCGATAGTTCAAGCGTTTCGCGATCATTTAAATTGCGGATAATAGCCGGAACAACTTCCAAGCCAGCCTGTTGTGCGGCGCGAAACCTTCTTTCGCCGGCAATAATTTCAAAATATTCAAATTCGCCGGCAATATTATTTATAGGTCTGACCAGAATTGGTTGTAGAAGTCCGCTTTCGCGAACTGAATTTGCTAATGAATCAATATCTTCTTGCGCGAAATATTGGCGCGGTTGTTTAGGGTTAGCTTTTATTTGAGATAAACCCAGGTACTGTAAACCGCCGTCTTGAACTGCTTGCGCGTTAAAATCTAAGGATGAATTATCAAGGTCGTTTTCAATATCTTCGTCATTATCACTGTCTTCTGGGTTATCTGAATCACAATCATTATAATCAGATGTAGAACTGTCTTCTGAAATACTATTTATTGTTTCAATATTTTCATTAATGGTATCGGTTGTTTCAAGTAACATTTCAGCCCTATGCACTTCAAAGGTTTGAGCTAGGGTTTCGTCTTCTCCATCTAATTCCTGTATAATTTTCCCATCGGATTTATCTTCTTCCTCAAAAGAAGTAATATTATCTTCGCGTAATTTATTAGTAAGTACATCACGAAATTTATTGTGGCGGCTATTTAATATTAGCGTATTCGTACTTTTTGCCAAACTGTTAAATGAGGTTATTGGCATTTCATTTTGTTCGCTCTCTAGCTTCAATTTGATGACTTTCTCCTCATCTCCTTGAAAATTTGGCTGAGAATTTATACTTTCTGTTTCACTAATTGCCTGCTTAGGTACGTCATCTTGTGTAGCTCCTTGAGTTTCTATCCGGATAGCAAGGTTTTCACTAAAAACTTGTTCTGACTTATTTATCTTTTCAGCATTTTCCTGTGATGTTGTCTCGCTAAACAATGACATAAATGGTTGATTTTTTACAGTTTGATTTTGTTTAATTACCTGATGAAGATTTGCTGTGGGGGAAGGGGAAATAGAAACTGGTCTGCCTAATAAGGCGGTTAAACCACGTCCTAATACAGATTTATTATTAGCGGACGTTTTTTTAGAATTTTCATTTTTGCTAATATTTTTTTGCTTTGATGATTTAGGCAAAGTTTTTGCTTTGCTAGAATTATTGGGTTTGCTGGTTTTGGTTAATGTTTGTTTTTTTTGAGTACTGCTTAAAGCTTTTTTATTGGTGGATTTTGTGTTTGCTGACTTCGTCTTAACTATCTTAGTTGCTCTTGAAGTTGTAACTTTATTCTTTATGTTTTTTTTATTTTTTATAGCCATTTTCATTGTAACTTATTGATATTATTAGAAATATTAGATTGCAAGTTGTAGATCGTTTTTAGAATCGCTTTCGCTATTTTTCTTATGTTGTTTACTTTTTTTAACGGATGATTCTAATTCGTTAGCAACTGCGAGGTAAGCGAGCGATCCGGCAGATGATGAATCATAAATAATGATAGGTTTCCCAAAACTTGGACTTTCGCTGATTTTTATATTTCGTGGAATAACAGTATTAAATACTTTGTTTTTGAAACATGAACGTGCTTCTTCTACTACTTGGCGCGAAAGATTTGTTCTGCCATCGTACATAGTAGGTAATATGCCTATTAGTTCAAGTTCCGGATTTATGTTATTTTTTACAAATTCTATTGTTTCAACTAAAGAAGCGATTCCTTCTAATGCATAATATTCACATTGAAGTGTAACTAAAACATATTTAGAAGCGACAAGGGCGTTCAATGTTAAAAGTCCAAGCGATGGAGGGCAATCTAAAAATATATAGTCAAAGAAATTTTCCAACTTTTGTAATTCTTTAGAAAGAATTGTTTCACGTGGAATAGTGCAAGAAGTATTTTGGAGGAGATTCTCGGCAGATATAAGATTCATATTAGATGGAGCGACAAAAAGTCCTTCAATTTCTGTTGAAACTAGGATATCTTTTATCTCGCATTCGCCAGAAAAAACGTTGGTCATTGTTTTTTCAAATCCATTTTTATCAAGTCCGAATCCTGAAGTTGCATTTCCTTGAGAGTCTATATCTATAAGTGCGGTTCTATATCCTTTCAATGCCATTGCAGTTGAAATGTTTATGGCCGAAGTCGTTTTGCCGACTCCTCCCTTTTGATTACTGATAGCGATTATTTCCATAATATGATTTTAGATTTAAAATTTGAATTACGATAATATGTAAAATGTTTCAGGTGAAACAAAAAATGAACATTTATGTTTGAGGATTTTGTTTCACCTGAAACATCGTGGTTGGCAATAGTTAGAAATAAGTTAAAAAGCAATATGTAATTTTATTTAATCTAAGCTCTTGATTAATATCTCAAATATAGTTTTGTAATTAATTGTAAATTGTAAGCTATAAATTATGGATTGTTTTCAGGGAACAGGATCATCACCGCCTTTACAAAGCGGGTGGCATTTTGAAATTCTTTTTATTCCTAGAAAAATTCCTTTTATTGCTCCGTGTTTTATAATCGCATCACGGCAATAAACAGAGCAGGTCGGATTAAAGCGACAACCTATATTAAAAGGTTCTGCTGAGAGTAAAAAAGAAAAACGATGCCATAGATTTAGAAGTAATATTAAAATTGATGTAATTACAGAGTTAATTGATGATATAATAGGTTTTATCATAAAATGTAATTACTGGTTAAAGGCTGTGTGGACTAGTAAGCATTAACCTATAAATATCATATCTCATTTTTATTTGCATACAACCAACGCATTATTTCATGGTTTAACTCTTTATTAAATTCATCAAAAGTGATTCCATATATTTTTTGAAAAACATCTTTAATATAGTTTGGATTGCATTTGTTTGACAGACTATCTGAACGTAACAGTTTTAAAAAATCAATTATTTTATCTTTACCAAATTTATTTATTATAAATTTAGTGGCGAAAAATGATTTAGCATATGCAAAAGTAATCGTTTCGCTATCGGTATTTATAAACCCTGCTGATAAATCCTCCAGTGGAATATTTATTCCCGTTGCCGACCATTTTTTCAATGAGCCTGCAATTTTAGAATTCTGAGTGTTTTCCATAAGTTGTGCCAAACCTTCATCAAGCCAAGCTGGGCAGTTATGGCCAATCATATCGGTAATTAAGGCATGTGTGTATTCGTGACGTAAGGTATCCTGCAATGCTTCGCTTTGAAGATCCGTTGGAATTAGTTCATTGTCTATAGGCACAATAATTTCATTCTTATAATAAAGTGCCTTGGTCCAACTTGGCGCATTAAGTTTCCTTGTAAAGATATATCTAGAAGTAAGACGAAGTGAAACTTTTTTACGTGGTCTATATTCGAAAAAATCTTCGACTTTTTTAGTTGATGCTTCAAGAATATCAACATATATTTGTGCGATTTCATTGATTGGAGTGCTGTTTATCGTTTTTGGTAATCGGGTAAACTCTTGAATTACAACAAAACGGTCTGAAACAATATGGATAGGAGTATTTTTACTCTTGGTTTGTTTTTCAATTTGTAGTTCAAACGGGGTTTTATTTTCCGTGCTAATTGGCGAAAAATCCGTATATGCCTGAGCAAATGCAGTATTAGCAAAGATTAAGTAGAGAGTGGTATAATAAAGGCGCATGCGTAGTCATATAGTCGATTTCTTTGATTTTTCCAGTATTTTATTTAGTTGATATTGAAAGTTGTCATATAGTAGACTTTTACTCTCGATACCTATTGGAGCGATAGTCGCGAATTGCAATCACGCATTGTTACTTATTTTTTTTATGAAAGAATTTAGACAATCCATTCTTGAATTAATTACGCAAACATCAACGAATTTGCCGGCCGATGTGCGTGCGAAAATGGCCGAAGTTAAAAACTTAGAACAAGGTAATGAAAATGGAACAAAAGCGATTAATATAATTTATGAAAATGTTAATCTAGCCTGCAGAGAATGCGCTGCAATTTGTCAAGATACCGGCATGTTAACCTTTGATATTCATTGTCCGGTTGGGATTGACCAAATGCAAATCAAGGAAGATGTGCGTTGGGCAGTTGCAGAGGCGACGCACTTAGGGCGACTCCGTCCAAATAGTATAGATTCAATTAGTGGAAAAAATTCCGGAAACAATTTGAGTGCGACAACGCCTATTTTTAATTTTAAACAATGGGACAAAGATTATATTGAGATAGCGTTGATTTTAAAAGGTGGTGGTTGTGAAAACGTAAGCGAACAAATAAGTTTGCCAGCGTATCTTGGTGATTTTGGCATGGCCATGCGCGATTTGGATGGCGTAAAAAAAAGCATTTTATATTCAATTTGGAAAGCACAAGGATGTGGCTGTCCAACGGGTTTTATTGGCGTTGCCATTGGGTCAGATAGAGCGGGTGGTTATACATTGGCAAAAGAGCAATTATTTCGTGCTTTAGATGATTTAAATCCAGATATTGATTTGGCAAAATTGGAAAAAGAAATCGTAGAAGAGGCGAATAACTTAGGAGTTGGAACTATGGGTTTTGGAGGTAAGGCGACATTACTAGGTTGCAAAATTAGCGTGGCAAACCGTTTGCCGGCGTCTTTTTATGTGACAATTGCCTATAATTGTTGGGCGTTTAGGCGTTTGGCTGTAAAAATAAATACACAGAGTGGTGCAATTGAAGATTGGCATCAATTATCAAAAAATATTGATTTTAATGTTGAACAAACTAACGACATTAAAGTGATACGTTTAACGACACCATTAAAAGAAGCAGATGTGCGCAAGTTAAAAGTCGGTGATATTGTTTCCATATCTGGAAAAATTTTTACTGGGCGCGATTCGGTGCACCAGTATTTAATGCATAATGATGCGCCGACTGATTTGGCTGATGGTATAATTTATCATTGTGGCCCTGTAGTAACAAAAAGCGAAATAGGCGAGTGGATCGTGCAAGCAGCAGGTCCGACAACTTCCTCGCGTGAAGAACCATTCCAGGCAGATATTATAGAAAAATTTGGCTTACGCGCAATTATAGGAAAAGGAGGAATGGGTAATAATACGCTCTCTGCTTTACAGAATTGTGGCGCTGTTTATCTACATGCGATTGGTGGCGCGGCACGATTTTATGCGAAATCCTTGCCACGCGTTCATAATGTATATCTGCTAGATGAGTTTGGTATCCCTGAAGCGATGTGGAAAATCGAAGCTAAAGATTTTATAACTATCGTAACTATGGATAGCCACGGCAATTCATTGCACGCCGATGTGCTAGAAAAAAGTAAGCAGAACTTAGAAAAATTATTTTTATAATTTAATTTATGAGCGTGCGTACCAATTTCTTAAAGACATTTTTAAGAAATTAAATATAAATTTATTCGTCTTTAATTTACAATTTTTACAGACATGTTTTTATTAGTGTATGTTGTGGAAAAAAATAGATAAAGAAATTAGGAGATGTAAAGATATTCATTTCTGGTGGAGAGATGACGATGTGGGAGATTTTATCCAACCTTTGGAACGTATTATAAATATTTTTGAAAACAAAGGACTTTCTATTGTTTTGGGTGTTATTCCTTCGGTTTTAGTACTTGAGGTCAGTCATATTATAAAGGAACACCCAAATTGTTACGTCATACAGCATGGTGTTACACATATAAATCATGCACAAGACAAAGGGCGTCAGGATGAGTTCCCTTTGGGGTTTTCAGAAGAAGAGGCTGTTAAGCAGATTGTGAAAGGTAAAAAGAGTCTAGAGCAAAAGTTTGGAGAGCAATTTTTGCCTGTTTATGCACCACCATGGCTTAATATTCATGAAGGTTTGAGTAATCAGTTATTGCAAAACGGGTTTAAAGAAATATCAAGTTATAATTTTCAAAATGAAAATAAGCACGGGAATCCAGATAGAGAGTTAGTTAATGTGAATTATGGTGAAGCATTTTATACAGAAGAATATGTTCTTGAACGGTTGTCGTATAAGCTGTCTGTGACTAATCATATAGGTTTTATGAACCATCACAGGACAATTGGGGAAGACGGTTTTAACTTTATTAAAAAGCTTTTAGATTTTCTTTGCCAATACAGTAATGTAAGTTGGGGGTTGCCCCTTTAAATAGTTGATTCCCCTCCCACTTCTCTTGGAGTTGTATTGCTTTGTGATGTAACCCCACTTTTTCAGTATTAACTAGAAAGAGTTTTTCACAGATTTCAACAAATAAAGTTAAGATTGTATTTTTTAAAGGATGGCCCAGTTATTTTTCTATAGTTTTAGAAAAAGTCGTTTACTTATAATTAAATCTCTGCTACAAGCCCTCGCCTTATGTTAAAATTTATCTCACCTACATATCATTTTGATGGCAACGGCGCCGATCGTGGCGTGGCGATTTTTGCCATTAATCCCCTCTGGCGCTCCTGACGCCCGTTGATTTGCCGAAGAAAATCAACAAAATTCTCGAATATTTCTCAATAATAAAACATTCAAATAGACCAGAATAAGCATATTTTTACGCGCTTTTTTTGGAAAAACTGGAGGGAAGGATGAGTAGCCTGACTTTATCAAAGAAAATACAAAAAAGAAAGAATGAACGTCGTGCTGCGACAAAACGGATTTTGCATTATTTTTTCGCAGAGATCAGAAAAAATAAACTTTATGCTTATGGTTCGTTATTACTTGCGCCGGTTCAAGTATTTTTATCAAAATTTTTAACGCCTCTTATCGCGGCATTACTAGTTGATAGATTAACGGCGGAAACGAATATTAAAGATTTATCTGTTGCCGATTTTTTACCATATATTGCTGCGGTAGTTGGGGCTGGTTTATTAGCGATTTGTTTTAGTGCGCTACGCACCAAGCTTTTGTGGAAATTTGAAATAATCGCTCAACGCCGTTTAGCGCGAAAATGTTTTGAAGTACTTACAATGCAATCAATGCGTTTTCATAATGATAAGTTCAGCGGGGCATTAGTAAGCCAGACGACAAAATTTGTTGGTGCGTTTGAACGTTTTTTTGACGTACTCAATTTCGAAGTATTACAACAGTTGTCTATTTATGTTTTCGCTTGTACTTTGCTTTGGATTAAGGTGCCTGTTGTCGCGCTTATATTGACAGTTTTGGTTATCCTTTATGCGATTGGGGCTTATTTTTTGTTCAATAAAATGGCCCGTTTAAATGAGATTTGGGCAAAAACATTTAGCAAACAAAGTGCCCAGCTCGCAGATAGTATTTCAAATATTTTGTCTGTGAAAAGTTACGGTCAGGAGGTACACGAAAAGAAGCTTTTTGCGTCGGTTAGTAATTCTGTTTTTAAAGCAGGGTTGAAATCAATGCGTGCATTTCTTGTACGTAATAATACGCTTAGCTGTATTACCGTATCCATTAATGGATTACTAATAACTTCGGTTATTGCAGGCGGGATAAAGTACAACTTAACTGCTGGTACAATAATTCTTATTATTTCTTACGGACAGCAGGTGGTTGATAACTTGTGGGGTATCAATAGTATTCTGCGTAACTTAAATCGAATTTTTGGTGATGCTTACGAGATGGTTAGGATTTTAGACCTGCCTAATACCGTAGTTGATAAGGAAGATGCAGTTGCAATTAGGTTACCAATTGGTGAAAAGCGTTTAGCAGGTGAAATTGTTTTTGATAACATCACCTTTCAGCATAGTGGTGCGAGAACCCCGCTTTTTAAGGATTTCTCGCTACATATTAAGCCGGGAGAACGGGTTGGGTTAGTTGGTGTTTCAGGTTCAGGTAAAACAACGTTGACGAAACTATTGTTGCGTTTTGCTGATGTTAATACAGGTGCAATCACTGTTGATGGACAAAATATTGCTGAAATTACACAAAATAGTTTACGCGAGAATATTGCTTACGTTCCACAAGAATCGGAATTGTTTCACCGCCTAATCCGCCGAAATATCGGTTATGGTAAGTTAGATGCCAAGGATACTGAAGTCATAGATGCTGCGAAGCAAGCGAATGCTTGGGATTTCATTGAAACGCTACCGGAGGGTTTGAATACTTTAACAGGCGAGCGGGGGGTAAAATTATCCGGTGGGCAACGTCAGCGTGTTATCATTGCGCGTGCAATTTTGAAAAATGCGCCGATACTAGTGCTGGATGAAGCAACTTCTGCGTTGGATTCTGAAAGCGAGAAGCTGATTCAGGATGCATTAAAAGCATTGATGGCTGAGCGTACATCATTAGTTATCGCCCATCGCTTGTCAACGGTATGCGAATTAGACCGAATAATCGTGCTTAAAACAGGCAAGATTGTTGAAGAAGGAAGTCATAAGGCGTTGCTAAAACGCCGTGGTGAATATTTCAAACTCTGGTCTAGGCAGACGGGTGGGGTGATTGAGTAAGAAGTAAAAATTCTCTTTTTAGCATAGGGAGAGTTTTTAAGTATTTGTTTTCGACAATAGTGCAAAATTTTTTGCACTATTGTCTTTTTATAATTTTTCTGTATTAGTAAACGATTCGTTGTTCTGATTTTTTATTATTAACAATCATTTTTGGAGAAAATTAATGAAAACCCTTAAGAAACGCTTATATCAGCGTGATTTATTGCAAAATACAATGCGCTTAGAAGTTAAAGATATCTGTTCTAACTTTTCTGCCTTCCTTTCTGCTAATCAGCATCAACATCACGTCTATCTTTGGCAATTCTAATTGCTCTCTGCCTTTAAGGCAAAATACATTTTTCCTTTTTAAATTTTTAATAATTTCTCCTGACGATAGTTAGTATCTATTGTTGAGTTTTAACTTGTTTTAACAGGAGGAACAAATGTTTGATCAAAACAGTTATGGTGCGTACGCGGTAAATTCCCACGAAATTCCTGCTTTTACCGGAATGATGGGGAAAAAATCGCCAGAATATTCTTTGTTACATATCAGTGGCGAAGAATTTCTGATGCGAATTGAGGAATACCATGTTCAAGTGAACGAGGTATTTTCGGAGTTTCCTCATTATGAGGATAATTCGTCTAAGAGCGATTTTTTTGAACTTGCACGTAGTTGGGCAGATTCAGATGCCTATATTCTGTCCGCGAGAGCAGAAAATGGCGCAAACGTTGGAACTTGTGTAACTTTGCCAATTTCGCATAAATTAGACATTTGTGATTTGCTTAAAGGGCATATCATTGATCTTAATGACTGTTGCTATGTTTGTGGCATTTGGACTATGCCTCAGGCTAGAGGCAATGGTTTGGCAAAAATGCTACTACAAAATGTGGTCGATGTTTTCGGTCATAACCAGATGATTGCGCGTATAAATGTTGAAAACCTTGCTTCGCAGCATGTTTTTAATCATTGTGAATTTTCCGAAATTCAAGGCGTGCGCCAAGTATGTTCTACAAAACGTCTGCCGGGATATCCGAAAGATGATTTGCGATTGTTTGTGCAACGAAAAGCAAAGTGTACATAAACTAAACTTTGTATTTTGTCCTTCCTGTGGAGGTTCTTGGCTTGTTGGGAGCCTAAAAATCCCAACATTTTTAACAGTAGACTTTCTGCGGAAGTCTACAAAAGTTCTCAAAGTTATGCTGGGTTAAAAATTTTTATCTCAGCATCTAAAGAGAAATTTTGGATGAGTTTATCAATATTGACCTAATAAAGAGATAAGAACTTTCGCAGAAGGCCTATTGTTATGGACAAGAACGAATTAGTAAAAAATATCTGTGATTTTATTGCAATACCTTCGGTAGCGCCAAAAGAAAAGTTAGCATTAGAGTTTCTTGAGGCATTGTTGAAAAGAAATGAAGATCCTAGCGGAAACAATTTTACTATTGAGCGTATTCCAATTGGCGATGGTCGTTATAATCTATTTGCTTATGTTGGGGTGCCGAAAATTGTTTTTACAACACATATTGACGTTGTACCGGCGCCTGAGGAATTATTTTTCCCACGAGTTGAAAATGAAATTATTTATGGACGAGGTGCTTGTGATACCAAAAGCATTGGTATTTTGATGCTGGACGTATGTTTGGAATTGCTTAAAAATGGAGAACGTAATTTCGGATTGCTCTATGTTGTAGATGAAGAAGTTGGGGGATTAGGTGCGAGAACTTTTGCTTCTGTTGCGCAGAATCACGGGATTGAATTTTTAATTAACGGTGAACCAACGGGCAGGAAATGTTTTACAGGGCATAAAGGGGGATTAGGGCTTGAAATTGAATTTTATGGAAAGTCAGTTCATTCAGGTTATCCAGATTTAGGGGAAGACGCGAATTTAAAATTAATTGATTTTTGTAGTAAATGTACAGTCCTTGACTTAGGAAATGATGCTCTACTTGGAAAATCTACAATTACCTTTGGTGTCATTAGTGGTGGTTGTGCAGCAAATATGATTTCTGATTTTGCCAAAGCTCAGGCTACTGTTCGGACTGTAATTGATAATGCTGAAGTCATCGCGAGAGTAAAAAAATTATTGCCGACTGAAAAGTGTGAGATGCAAATAGTTTATAATGCGGATGCTGTAACTTGTCTGACAGTTCCGGAATTTTCAACTGAAATAGGTAATTATTGCACGGATTTATCGTTTTTTAAACCACTTGGTGTGAAATCGGTTTTATTCGGGCCGGGCGAATTTAAACATGCCCATAGTTTAGATGAACAGATGGATATTCGCGAATTATTACTTGCGAGAAACGATTATTTTAAAATTTTTGAATATTTAAAATGTATGGAGAAATTAAATGGCTAAAATAGACACCCAAAATTTGAAAGGCGTAAATGATTTTGTATCTGAGGAACAATTGTTACGTAGTAAGATAACAGATATTTTGCGTGATTCTTTTGAACGTTATGGTTACGAGCAATTGGAATCGGCTATTTTATGTAAATATGATTTGCTTAGTTACAAGTATGAAAATA
>JAVBQZ010000062.1:0-12820 GCA_031548505.1 Bdellovibrionota bacterium
AACAGCAACAGCAACAGTAGCACCTACCATCGGGTTGTTACCCATACCAAGAAATCCCATCATTTCTACGTGAGCAGGAACAGATGAAGAGCCGGCAAATTGAGCATCACCGTGCATACGACCCATAGTGTCCGTCATACCTTTATGGATTGTTGCTTTTTAGTTTGTTTTTTAATAGAATGTTTTGTAATTATCTGAAATACAGATTTGTAAAAATATTTAAAAGAACTTTTCTATTTATTTATCACTTAAAATTTTTAATATGGTCGCAAATAAGTCGCAAGACTATAATATAACTAGAACGGCAAATGATTTTCAGGCTTGCCGTTTCCGTTTTCAAATAAGATAAAACGTTATCGTTTCTCTGCTTTGAATTTCGTTTTTGTTCCTAACTCGTCTAATTCTGCAATAGCAGTATTTTCCGTTAACTCACTAAATGTGTAAGTTATTGTTGCTGCACCAACTTTACATGTAGCAACATTATTATTATACACATAAGTCCCATTGTTTACTCCGCAGTCAGTACAATATGTACCTCTATACGATAAATCGCTGTTAAATTGAGCATAAGCCCCCTCATTACCTGCATTTTTAGCTAAAATCCAAGTTCCCTGATAATAAACATCAGTAACGTACCATTTTCCAATGATAGACGCTGTTCCTTTGTTGCTGCTGTTATCATCGTCTTTGCTGCAAGACGTTACAATAGTTGTGCACAACGCAACCGCTAAAAGGGTTGCAAATAATCTGAATTGTTTCATGAAAATAATTTTAATTGGTTATAATTGAGAAGACAAACCATTTTCTGAGCTTGCCCTTATCTGTTTACTTATTTGAAATTTGATAACTATTCTTCTTTTTGGAAATATTTTATCTCTTCTCCAAAGTCTACCTTGATATTTGAAAAAAATTTATTGTATGTTATTGTATCTGTTTTTAATTCTTCAAGATATTTTTCAAAATATTCTTCAAATTCTTCTTGAAATTTTAGCGGGTTAACAATTACACACTCTTGCTCTAAGGAAAGAGATTTGGAACTATTATAGTCAAAACAACCACAATTTCCGATGTGATTTTCATGTAATAGCCCATTGCGAAAATCGTTATACGTTTTTTGTGCAATTTCTTTCTTTACCTGAAATATATGGGATAGCATTTTTACTATTCTTTTTCCTGCTTTTTCTTTGCCTTTGGAAATATAATTATCCGAATATCTAGCTAAAGCATCAATCATTGAAAATTCAATAATACCTGCTGCAAATGCCATTTTTTTGTCGTTTAATTCTTTTATAGGCTCTAAATAAAAACCTCTTACTCTTTTTTCAAATGCGTTGATAAGTGTGTCTTTATCGGATAAATCCAATTCTTTTAAACGAACATTAGGGGCAAAATAGACTATGTCTGAAATTCTCATATTATTTTATAATTATCGTTTCACTTTCATTATTCACTCTCAAAATATATACTCCTTTATTCAATGGTATTTCCGTACTTCCGGTAATTACAGTTTGAAATACTATTTGACCGAAAAGATTATAAACCGATATAGATATTTGCTCTTTTGTTTTAATAGCAATGCCATTTGAAATGGATTGAATGGTAATATTGTCGTTTTTGATAGTATTGATTGCACTGACATCTTCTTCAATAATATTATCAAATCCCCATTGTAACCAATAAGGAGTATAAGAACCTTTAGGAACGTACAATTTGCAAGTTGATTGATTTACATTTTGAAAACATTTTAAACCTATACTTGGTGGAATGGGATTTTTACTATGTATTTCTGTTAATCCGGTACAACCACTAAAAGCAGAAGCTTCAATTGTCGTAATATTATTTCCAATGGTAATATTTGACAAACTGGTACAATTATAAAAAGCACAAGTAACAATCGCAGTAACGCTATTGAGAATGACATAAGAAGGAACTGATTTACCTTGAGGAAACCGTATTATTGCTGTTTTATCCTTATTATATAAAACTCCTTCTATCGAAGAATAATTTTGGTTTTGTTCTGCAACTATAAATTCTTCTAATTTTTTACAATCGGAAAAAGCACTGCTAATTGAAGTAACACTGCTTGGAATAATAATACTTTTCAAAGTGCCACAACCTCCAAAAGCATTAGAGCCGATCGTTGTAACACTATTTCCAATAATAATATTTGTCAAGTAGTAACAATTATTAAAAGCATTAGCTTCAATCGTAGTAACATTATTCCCAATAGTAACGCTTGTCAAGCCCGCACAACAAGAAAAAGCAGACCATCCAATCGAAGTAACACTATTAGGTAGAATGATAGTTTTTAATTTATTACATCGATTAAACATGCAATCTGATATTTTGTTGTCATAAGTATAATAATCATTAGTGAAATTTTGCAAATAGAAATTTCCACCACTAACAATATTTACACCTGATAAATCAAGATTAGCTAAGCTCCCGTTTGTTTCTTGCCCATAATGATCAATTCCGCTTCCGTTAGCATCACGCCCTGCCATTTCTCGAATATACCGAATGTCCGTACCATTCAAATTACCGGTAAGCGTTAAATCAGTAATTTCATACTTCCTATTTGCAGCAATAAGTGAAGATAACGTTCCTGCTGTTTCTACATGCAACGTAATAGGCGGAATGTCTTGAGCCCATAAATTGGATTGCAGTAATAAACCTGTTATTACTACCATTGATTTTAAAAAGAGTCTTTTCACCATAGTCTATTTGTATTTAATTGGTTATAAAATAAAAAGCACAAGTACCGTTATATTTATCTGCTTATTAGAGGTATCGCCAAACACCATGTGGAGCAAATAAACAACAAGTACTTGCGCCCTTATCGTATATAAGCAATTATATACAAATCAGACGCAAGCGATGTTGTCTATTATACTTGTCCACATGTTTTAGAAAATTTGGCGATTATCTAATAACAAGCATAATATCTTAAACGCTTACGTTAAAAATGTCCTTCCAAATAACATCACTATGTCTATTGAAATTCCCCCAAAGATAGCGCAAAGTGTTTAATTTCAAATTGATTTTCTACATTTTTTCAGTATAACGAAAATAGAGCCTTTTTGCTGCTGTTATATCAAAATTACATTCTCGCCTTGTTTTAAAATTATTCGTATTTAGCTGATTAACTATCTCACTCCATTTTGAGCCGTTATTTCGCATGGAAAGTATTAATGTTCCAGCTTGTTTATTCCTTTCATTATACAAAGCATTTTCACGTCTTATGTTTCTACCTTTATTTATAGTATTTGGCGTTAAGCCATTATTCTGTGGATTTCCCAATTTTATGCCTTGCTTTTTCTTCTCCGCTAATGCTTGTTTAGTTCTTTGACTGATCAATAAGGCTTCGTTTTCGGCAATGGCTGCAATAATGTGAATTGTCAATCTATTTGCCGTTGGTAAATCACATGCAATAAAATCAACTCCTGAATTTTGCAGGCTTGTAACGAAATGTAAATTTCTAGAAAGTCTATCTAGCTTAGCAACTAGTAAAGTAGCATTATTCCGTTTACAACATTCCAAAGCCTTATTTAATTCAGGTCGGTTGACATTTTTACCGCTTTCTATTTCGGTATATTCGGCAACGACTACACTGTTTTTAATAAAATTTTCTACGATTGACCTCTGAGCTTCTAAACCTAATCCGCTTTGCCCTTGTTTCTTTGTACTTACTCTATAATATACTACATATTTCATAATGATAATTTGTTTAATTGAAAGTGGCGTTTTAATAACGTTCGTTTATAAAATGCTAGAAATAGAAAAGCCGGATAATCACTTACCCGGCTTTTCAGAGATTTAGTCATAGTTTACAATCTTCCATCGTCAGCATAGCTGTAATAATTTTCAGGCGTAATGATTAAATGGTCTAATAGTTGAACATTCATTAAATCACATGCGTTCTTTACCCTGTTTGTTATATGGCAATCCTCCGGACTTGGAATTAAACTTCCACTCGGATGGTTATGTGCCATAATAATTTGTGTCGCATTACTTAATATTACGGATTGCATGATAAGCCTTGCATCAACTGTTGTGCAAGAAATTCCACCGTCAGAAACATTCATAACCCCCAGAACCTTGTTTGCACGATTCAAAAGCAATACTTTGAAACTTTCTTTCAGTTCTATTGTATCGGTATCAAAACATTTCAGGAGCAAATTGTAGGTTGTTTCGCTGCAATTAATTTGGGGTCTTTCAGAGGCTTTTTGTTTGGTTTTATAAGTCAATTTGACTTCGTTTACATTGAATAAGTTTTCCATATCGATAAAGTGATTATACAACAAAAGCCGTCCTAAAGACGGCTAATGATAAGGGTTTATAAATTTATTTGTTTTTGATTTGTTTTCTTTTCGAGTTTATTTTTCTGCTTTTTACAGAAGAAAAAGAAGGATTAATATAAGCCGTAAAGGCTTCTTTTTACTCGGATTTTCATAAGCAGTTGCTTTTATGTGTCTTTTTTAGAACACGTTCGCGCATAAAAGATTTACTTTCTTTGTCTTAGGTAGGAGGGGACGTAAAATTTGTCTGTAAAAGGGTGTTTGTATGCTATTTTTTACTTTTTGTTTATAGGGAGGGGTGTGTTTTAAGGATAAGGTTACAATTACAAGTGTATTATTACTTTCCTATTTTTATTCCTTATTTGACTTTTCCCTTAGAAGGTAATAACTAGAAAATAATAAGAAATTTAGGAATCGTTTTTATTCTAGTTGAGAATTGTTTTGGGTTTTATTTTAAAATTGAATTTATTTTTGTCCTTAAATGTTTATATGGTTATTTGTGTAAAAACACTTCTGTTCAGTATCTTTGCATGTGAAAAATATTTCAATTGTTATGGAAAAGATACAAACATCAAAACAAAAAATAGAATTTAAAGAGTTATTATTGGATAGTGAAATTAATAAAATTTTATTTTCCGGAAAATTCGGAACTGGCAAAACCACTTTTTTAAGAGATTTCTTTATTGATTATCCTAATGATTTTACTCCAATATTTCTTTATCCTGTCAATTATTCTGTTGCCAATAACGAAGATATATTTGAATATGTTAAATATGACATTCTAATTAAGCTTCTAGAATGGGATAATATTGAGGACTATATTACAGATATATCGACTTCCATTGCAGCACAAGTCTTATTCCTAGATAATCCAAAAGATTTTATATTGAAATTAGTTAAGTCATATTCTAGTACTTGTTCTGTTATTGAAAAAATAGATTCATTTTTAAATGGAACTAAACTCTTAAAAGAAGAATTAGATAAATATAAAGAATCAGCACAAATAGATAATTTTTTGACAGAATTATCCCAAAATAAAGGTTCATTATTTGAAAAAAATCTCATCACGAATATAATAATTGCAATTATACAACGCTGGAAAGAAACCAATCCAACAAAAAAGATATGCCTTGTTATTGATGATTTAGATAGAATAGACCCAGAGCATATTTTTCGCATTATGAATGTTTTCGCTGCTCATAACGACATTGAGGAAGAATCAAAAAACAAATTTGGCTTTGATAGAATTGTTACTGTGTGTGATATAAATAATATTCAAAATATTTTTTTTGCTCGATATGGAGTTAATACTGATTTTAATGGCTATATAAGCAAGTTTCATAGTAAGTCTATTTTTTATTTTGACTTTACAAAAGAAATAATAAGTCAATTAGATACTATTTTTTCTAAATACTCTGTAATGGATAATCATTCATTAATTAACGATTTCAATTTCTTTTATAAAGACAGATTTAAGCCAATAATCAGCGAGTTAATACAATATGGATTAATTACAATAAGGCGGATAAAGCAAGTCTTTAGTGGTAATAAATTCAATTATATTAATAATAGAAGATACTATTATAATCAGATTCTCTATAATGATGGGGCAGACTATGTTTTGTGGTTATATTTTGTATTAGAAGATTTATTTAATGGAAAAGAGAATCTGTATCAGGCATTATATCAGATGAAAAAGATAAAGCCATATTATCTTTTATCAACAGATTTGACCTATAATCAACTATATAGAGGAAAAATGATACTATTATCCGATATAATTCATTTATTAGATAGGAAAAAAATTGAAAGGAGTAAAAATCAGAATAATATGCCACATGAGATTGATATTGCCAATTTATCCTTTAATTATGTAGTCGAAGATAGTTATCGTAACTTTTATATTAAAATTGAAACGGATTTAGAGAATACGCCTATTCCGTTTTGGAATATATTCATAGAAGCATTTAAAGAGATTGATAATATTGTGCAGCATCCACATTAGAAAAATTCAACAAGGACAATTTTTGATTTTATTTTAAAAAGAAATTAATTTTTGTTTTTAATTATTTTTCATTCAAACCGCTATATAAACAGAAAAAGCCATCAATTTTTTACCATTGACAGCTTTTTAGTTGAATATTTATACTTTAATCCGAAATTATAGACTTCTTATTTTTTTCTCTTGTAGACTATTTCCTATAGAAGGAGGATAAGGAAAATTTTCAGGAAATTCAGGAATGTTATTTTTGAGTATGAACTTATCTTATTTTGTCGCAGCATGTAATTTAAATGACATTCGTAGAATTTCAAAGCCATTATCATAATTTCCTGCTTTATTTTTTATTTTACAAGGTTTGGCTTCATACCAATCTATGTTGTTGATTTGTTCTGCTTTCGCTTTTTCATTATATCCGGCTTCGTCATATATTTTTTGTAAAGTGTGTTTGACATCTTCCTTTTTATATCTTTGTCCAACTGAGAAATAAATAGGTAATAGCCTTAATACTCTTATTTCTGCATCTTTGTTGTTTTTCAATATCAGAAGTTTTTCAATTTCTTCTGCATCGAAATTTGTAGATTCAATTTCTTTTTTTGTTAGTTTTTGATATGCTTCGTATAATACCGGATATTGGTTTTTCAATTTTATTAATTTCTCTCTATTTCCAAATATAAATGAACTTGTAGAACTCAATGTTTCAAAATCTGATAGAATATCTTTTACAGACTTTTTTGTTTTGCGTTGTCTGCTTTTTCCAGTAGTTCCATTGTGTTTAAACACTTCCGTTTCATACCCTGCTTTTTGCCATGCCTCGTTAATGTAATCAATATGATTAAATTCCTCATTGCAAGCGGATTCATTAATGAGTTGGTCTATTTGGGTATAACATATTTTTGCTTTGCCTGTATCATCGTGTAGTGTTGCATACTTTTGTACAAACTCTGTTTTTTCTTTACTAGGTTCACGTTCTTGGGCTTTACAGGCTTCAATATAACGATTGTATTCGTTAGTTTCCCACTCTGCATCAAATAGATAATTGTTTTTAATTTCTTTCATTGGCTTATATGTTTGCTTATTTCTGTGATTTGTAATATGAATAATAGTAGGAATTGTCTCCGTTTTAGTTGGCTTTATCCGTTGTCTTCCAATAGCTTGTACGCCTTTATTGGATATTCCAACTTTTGTATGTGGTTTGTTTACATCGGTAACTAAAATGATTATTGGATAACTATCTTCTAGATTCCAACCTTCAAAATGACTTGTTGTATAGAAATTGATTTTTTTATATTGTCCTTTGATTGGTTGTGGATTAAAGAATTTACCTATCTTTTCTCGGTTTTCTTCTTTATCGGAGCAATGTACATTACAGTCTTTTAATTGTGCTAATTCAATGGCTTCTGCTATTTCTGTTACGGAATTGTAAAAGACATGAAAGTTCTTTTCTGATTGCTCTGCATTTGTGAGAAAATCGTTTATACATGCTTTGACGCTCGTTGCATTGAATATGTGTACTTTTCCCAAAGATTCATCAAAAACTATTTTATAGTATTTCAAGTTTTTCATTCTTGGGTCTGTAAAATAGTAAGGTGTAGCAGATATAAAAGTTCTGTTTTTGAAATTGAATTGTTCTTCAAAGGCTTTAATCATGCTTTCACGATAGGATTCTGTAATAATAGCGTGCGCTTCGTCATACAACAAGAAATAATCTGTATATAATTCATCTGTACTCCCCTCTGCTGCTTTGATAATCTTACATAAGCTATCCGGTGTTGTGATTAGCTTCTTATAAGGAATATTTGAGGTAAGATAAATCATTATATTTTCCGGTGTTACTCCTTGCATGACAGGAAATAAGTTTGAATATTCCGGATTTCCGTTTTCATCTATGGCATTGACTTTATCTGTGATAATTCCCTTTGTCGGGACAACAATAATAGAATTTCTATCTGTTTTTAATTCTAAATGTGTACCGCCAATTCCAGTACGTCCTTTGTGGATAAAAGCATTTTCAGGTATTACATTAAAGGCTTTGTTTAGGTAGTCGGTTAATTTTAATTTGATTTCACATGTTATTAAATTCGACATATTTACTTGTGTTTAAAAATTACTAAGTGTTATCTGGTTGTAATTTTTAATCTAGGTATTGGAATAATCTAGGAAATAGGAAGATAACGAGCAAATAAAAGACAGTCCTTGCGCTTTGGGCTGTCTAATACCAATATGCCGAATCTAAAGTCTATTTTTGTTTGTTTTTTAGCGGGAAGCTAAAAGAGGTAGTATTGAAAATGAGAATAAAAAGGAGTTTTAAATTGCATTTAATTTTCTCATTTACAGATACAAAGATACGAAAAAATCTTGAGGCAAACAAGTAAAAGTTAAGGAAAGTAAAAAAAATAGGTATAAGCCGCATTTTCTCACTTAAAAATGCCTTTAGCTGTTTCTTGACTGCATAAAAACAGGCAAGAATGATACTTGACGTTGTAATATTTAAACAAAGGAAACTATCCACTCGCTTGTGGATAGCCCTTTGTTCGTTTTGTTTAGGCTGCTGGTTGAAGTATAGCCTTTAGTTTTTCGACAAAATCTTTGTCATCGGTTATTTCTTTTCCAAAATCATCTATGGTCAGTTTTTCTAGAGCTTCAAAGGCTTTGTCATCTGTATGGGCGGCAGCAAAACTATTGAATCCATTAATGAAATAGCGTTTTTTCAAAATTTTTACTTCCATGCCTGTTATTGCAAATGCTGTTGTTAAAAACTTTTCTGCTCTTGCTAATACTATTGTTTCATCAGGCAAACAGCTTTTATCTCCTTTTACAATAATATTTTTCAATTGGCTCATTGTTATTCTTTTTCCAGTACAGATTGTTATTGCTGTACTTGGGCTAAATTCCATTCTGATTAACTCATTAGCTTTGTCTAAAAGTTTACTGCTCGAAGCAATTGCAGAAACACAAATCTTATCTGCGGTACTCCAATTTCTTCCAACCATATTTATATCGGCTAGATACTCACGAACATTTTTTAAACCTGTTTTAATATGTACGTTGGGAATGGCGACTTGATTTTCAGACGTTTTAATTGCATTTAATTTAGCAAACGCTTTTGTCCTATGCTGTCCGTCCAAAACAATTAAGTAATCTTTTGCTTCTTTTGCAGTTATTACATTACCCTCTAAATCCACTAAATTATATTTTTCAATTAATTCAGTTGCTTCTGCCGTTACGATAGATTGAGTTTTATCATATTTATTGTTGGCTATAATTTGTAGAAAGCCAGTTACCACACAATCTTTAATTGGACGATTTTCTCTAATCAACCCCATTTTACGGTCTTCAGCTTTGAATGTATAACCGTTTTCGGTTTCTTCCATGATTTGTACTTTCATGGTTTTTGAGGTTGCAACTTCTTTTTTTGCTTGTCTTACTTCTTTTAACATGGCTTTTAAATTTATTTGTTCAATATTTGAAGTTTTTACTTCGTTTTTGTTCTCATTTACCTGTGCATTTTTGCTTTTTGCTTTTGTTGACATGACTTTAAAATTTAATTTGTTCGTAACTAATTTTCTTTTGTCAAGTAGGTTGCGCAACTGATTGACATTACAAAAGTGAGGAAAAGGCAAAACGTGTTTGGGGAGTAATTACAACCGAAAAACGGCTCAATTACTCCCAAAATATCAGAATGGGAAGAACTGCAAGTATAAATTACTTGTTATTAAAGAAATAGACAGAGGAAATTCAACTTAAACTATGATTAATTCCTTAATAGATTTATTTATATCTTTGTCAAAAAACTTATAATATGAAAGAATTAAGAAAGTACAATAGAGAGTTAAAACGAGAATATCGTGAAGAACAAGGACTAGAATACAGTAGAAAAAAACCATAATTTATCGAAATTAGCGATAATCATTTCCTTCATTTCACTTGTAGTATCTATATGTGCATTTATTTTTAAATAAGCGGTTAATTATAAATTAGATAAATCATATCTGCAAAGCGGTTGGTTTAATCTTTCGGAGAAATTTTCAGGTTGTTTTTCTTCTACGCTAGAAAATACATTTCGCCACGGTAAATCCCATTGTGGGGTATAACCTCGCTTTATCATGTCTTTTAACCAATCCCTTACATTGACTAGAATCAAATCATGCGGAATATTCAGGTAGTCCAAATAGTCAATAATGAATTGGCAAATTTCCTCACTTATTCGTGTTTTTGAATTTTTGAATTTTGAATGGTGGTTGTATAATAATTGATATGTACCCCAAATCAGATTGTTTGTTATTCGGTTTTGGAATTTTCTTCCTGCTTTTCTTTTGTTGTCAGGTAATAGTTGATTAATTTTCTCTAGGGTTAAATCAGGGAAACGGTCTTTAAAATACTTTTCCATATCATCTAAAAACCATGCACCGGAATTTATGTCTATTTTATCTTGCTTGTAAGTAAGGGTTATTTTTGAACCTCTGTTTTTCTTTTGTTTGGATTCTAGTATCATTTTATACAGAGATAGTATTTCAGGGTAGATTTGATTCTTTAAAACAGATTCGTATTCAATGTTTAAATTTGTAATAAGGCATGAATGATTAAATGAATCGCTGTTTGTTTTGTGGTAAATATATGACATGAAAGTTAAGCAGAGAAAAACAATATCATCATCGGTAATTGTTTCTTCTTCGTCATCTCCTTGTAGCGTGAAATAATTGCTAAAATGTTCGTGTATTTCTTCCTTATAAGGCGTCATTACAAGAAAAGTCAAATCTTTATATTCTCTAAATAATTTGTCAAAGTCAAAGGATAAAATGCCGTTTATTCTTTTTTTGTAATCAATTCCGCTGTTTTCGACACAATGAAGGATTTCATCAATTAGCATGGTAAAATGATAATCATAGTATTTTTCCATTAATGGCTCTGCTAATTGTAGATGTTCTGAATTTATGTGAATGTTTGGCATAAAATATTTTTAGGCAAAATTACTAAAAAAGACCGCTTCCATTATGAAAACGGTCTTTTACTTATAATCGGATTGCCTTTTTGAGTAGGAGTTATTCGGCTTCTGAATACAAATCGACAATGTTATCCATTTGTTTACTTATTGATTTATCAACGAGTTTTGCATAGTGATTAGTCATTCGGGTATTAGTATGTCCTAGCATTTTAGATACTACTTCTAAAGAGATATTGTTTGCTAAAGTTACTGTACTTGCGAATGTGTGTCTGCTTGCGTGAAAAGTTATCCGTTTATTGATATTACAGAGAATAGCAATATCTTTCAAATACTTGTTAATATCCGCAGGGTCTAACATTGGCAACAGTTTTCCTGAATCTTTGTATTTTTCCAAAACCATTTTTGCCAAAGGCAATAACGGTATTCTTGACAATATACCTGTTTTTATTCTTCGTTTCTTTATCCAAACTCTACCTTCTTTATCTTTCTCAAAATGTTCGGAACTTAATGTTTTTATGTCAATATAAGATAAACCTGTCATACAGGCAAACAAAAACAAATCTCTTGCTCTTTCTAATCTAGGTAACACAAAATCATGATTAATAATCCGCCGTAATTCTTCTTCATCTAGGAATTCAATTTCGACAGGAGTACGTTCGACTTTGTAAGGCATAAAAGGATTAAATGACATATACGAATTAGCCACTGAAATATTGATAATTTTTTTCAATAACTTCAAATGCTTGCTGGACGTGTTTTGTTTCATTCGTTTAAGCAAGTATATATGGAAGCCTTTGATAAAATTGATATTCAATTCTCTTAAATAAATATCATTTCGTTGAAATTTTTCTGTTACATAATCTTTACAAAGGCGTAAAGTATATTCCGAAATCCAATGAGTAGATTTTGAAATACCATTGCCAATCATGGCTTTTTGTTGTTCGTTGTGTTCTTCAAAAACATTAAATAAAGTTTTCTCTTTTAGAACTTCCACCTTATCAAAATAAGCATTTCTCAATAAGCTAGCCGTAATAATAAATCCTCTTTCCAATAGTTCTGATTCTTTGTTGTAAAGAGTAGTTTTTACTGTTTTAAGGTATTTATTCAAAGCCTTAGCTTCGTCATTTTTACCTTTTACTTCTTGTCGAATAGAATCCCAATTTCCAGGATTCACATTTTTACCTGTTGAAAATGAGCATCTTTCTCCATTAATAGTAATTGTTACTTCAATCGGTGTTGTTCCATTTTTTCTGATTTTACTTTCTCTGATTGAAAAAATGGTCGCAAATGAACTTCTTTCCATTGCATAATTGTTTAAAATTAGACACTTGGAAAAGTTCGTTCAAATATTATATTTCTATATAAATCAGATATTTATATTCGATTTTGCGACCATTTTGCATTTTTTCAAAAATGGTCGCAAATAAGTCGCAAAACATTATAAATTTTGATTGATTTTAGAGTAATTTTCTTTTCTCGCTATTCATCTCATTTCATTAAATATGAAAGAAAAATCTAACTAAAATCATTACACAAACTTTATAATTATCAATTGAGATTTGCTTGTAAGAATATACG
>JAVBQZ010000086.1:0-17625 GCA_031548505.1 Bdellovibrionota bacterium
AATTCCAAATGTGCAATTATTATTACATTTATTTTTTTCAAACATATTCCATAAAATTGAGAATTTACCAATTTCCAATACGGTCTTCGAGTTTATGTTCTGCCCTCTTAATTGAATCTGCGTCATTATGCGGCCTCTTTAAAATTCAGCAATTTATTACGGTAATATTCATATTGTTTACGTCTGACGTCAATTTCAGCCGGCAATCCGATAGATATATCGTTGACCAAAGCATCAAATTTATCCAAAACATTAACAATACGTTTTTGTTCAGTAAGAGGTGGGACAGGGATTTTTACCTTTTTAAGATTATCGTTGTATAATCTTTTTATTGTTCCGCCTTCCGTCTCCCAAGTTATCGTCTGATACATATAGAAAAGGAATTTATTTGATACCTGCTTTTCATCATTATCAATCCAAACGATATTAGAATCTTGAAAATACGCAGGCTCTCCATTATATACGACTGTTCTGCCGATGGTGCCAGATGCGGAAATAAGCAAATCCCCCTTTTTGGGAAAAGAGTATTTCCTCCTATAATCATCGTATAAGTCCCGTGAGATGTATGCATCTGGGGCTTTACCAAATGTTCCTATTTTATAAAAAGGAATATCGCCAGACGATGTTGTTTCATTTTTCATGACTCTTTTACACATACAAACCTTCCCAATACTTCCCAAAGATAACCATATTAGGTCTCTCTCTCCAGGTTTCTGCGATTTTTCGTCAAACAACAACAGGTTGTTTCTATAGTATTCATACTGTTTCTTTCTCGCCTCCAACTCTGCCTCCAACTCTGCCTCCAACTCTGTAAATTTGTCTAATATATTCACGATCTCTTGCTGAATTTCCAATGGCGGGATTGGGATCTTTATTTTAGAATATTGTGATATCCATTGACGAGCATGATCTAATGTCGAGTAGTTTATGCACCTCATTGCATAATATATATATTTAAAATTTACATTTGCATCATCAACTGGTCGTAATAATTTCATAGCAGACGATTTTACCTTAAAATTAAAATTCACCCAATGAAATGAAGTTGTAAAATCGTCAAAAATAATAACAGGTCTTTCTTTATTTGCTTTAAATATGCCATAATCCTCATTTGTTTTTCCAAGAATAAAAGTTTGCCCAGCTGTAAGTACTGGAATTTTATAACTATCATCGTAGGCAGTAGATCTTACTATATATTTGGCAGGCTGTTCATATCCAACAAGAATTCCAAGTTCCTTAAACTCCACACCATTCGGACAATATTTTGCGATTAGTTTTTCGATCTTATTCATTATTTTTCACCTACTTTTCTATTATCTTCCAGTACCCACCTTTATCAGGACCAGCTCGTTTAATTTTATTCAATCGGCGAAGTTTATCAATATTTTTACGAACACCGCTTACTGATAACCCTGTAGAATCTGACATTTCTTGTAATGTTGAATGAGGATTATCCTTAATAATATCTAGAATTTTCTCGTCGCTTTTCTTGTTACTTTTCTTGTTACCTTTATCAGGAGGTGTATCAAGAATCTGCATCTTACGATTATCTAATTTATTTTTTTCGCCTAGTAGCAAATTACTAAAAAATCGATTCAAATATTCAAAGGTATAAGGAATGTCTTTTTCAAGATTTTGATAATTAGCTCTAACTAAAGCATTGCGAAAATATTCTGATTTTTTTTCAAATAATTCGTTATTAGCATTAAAACCAAGAGTGCGAAGATATTTGATAACAAATACAGCTGTTGTTCTAGTATTGCCTTCGCTAAAAGGATGTATCTGCCAAATCCCAGAAATAAATTTAGCAATATGTTCTATTTTTTTTCGTTTTGTTAATCCTATATATTCAAATTCTTTTTCTGCGAAAAAATCATAATTAAGTGTTTGCCTAATACTGTTGGCACGGCCATAAATAACGGTATCGCCATTTAGTATAGGCTCTTTTTTACTAATATCATATTTACGGACTTTCCCTGCGGTCTTTTTATCTAATACACCTTCAAATAAAAATTTATGAATGGAGATATATTCGGCTGGGCTAAATGAAAAAGTTGGAGTGCTAAGCAATTTGGCAATCCGTGAAGAAACTTCATCTGCTTCTTGCTCCTCTACTTCCTTTTTAGTTTTAGCCGGATTTTTTTTGTAATATTGGGAAATTTGTTTTTTAGCTTCATCAATGGAAATTTTGCCTTCAATATTTTCTTTTGCAACTTCAATCAAATATTTAGACGGGGTTAATCCATCAACCTGTTGCAAACCAATGGCAATAGCCCAATTTTCAGCTTTTTTCCGCTTATCCGGCTCTTTTAATTTTTTGTAGGTTTCAAAACCGCCCACATTAATTTCCCTCTAAATCAGCAATAATTTCATCAATCGCAATGCGTAGAGTTTGTTGCTTTGCAACGATTTGTTTGATTTCAGCATTAAGGATTTTTATATCAACGATCTCCCTGGTATCTTTTTGCTCTACATAAGAGGAAACTGATAAATTATAATCGTTTTCTGAAATTACTGAAGTATCTGCAAGTTTGCAAAAATGCTCTATATCTTTTCGTTTTGAAAATGCTTGTAATATTTTTTCAATATTTGCATCAGATAGTTTATTTTTAGCAGAACCACGAACAAATTCGGCAGAGGCATCAATAAACAAAGTTTTGTTATCTTTTTTGCTCTTTTTAAGAACGATAATGCAGGTGGCGATAGTTACACCAAAGAATAAGTCTGCCGGAAGCTGAATAATTGTATCAACGTAATTATTATCAATTAGGTATTGGCGAATTCTTTGTTCTGCGCCGCTGCGGTATAATACGCCTGGGAATTCAACGATTGCTGCTGTTCCGCTAGTTGATAACCAAGAAAGCATGTGCATTGTAAAGGCAAGGTCTGCTTTGCTTTTTGGTGCCAATACGCCAGCTGGAGAAAATCTTGGATCATTTATTAGAAGTGGGTTGGCATCTCCATCCCACCTAATAGAGTATGGCGGATTAGAAACAATCGCATCAAATGGCTCATCATCCCAGTGCTTTGGTTCTGTTAGCGTATCCCCGTGCACAATATCAAATTTCTCATAGTTAATATCATGCAAGAACATATTGATACGGCAGAGGTTATAGGTTGTAATATTGATTTCTTGTCCGAAAAAGCCTTGGCGCACATTTTCTTTTCCAAGAACTTTAGCAAATTTAAGTAACAGAGAACCTGAGCCACAGCATGGGTCATAAACTTTATTAACTTCTTTTTTTCCAAAAACTGTAATTTTTGCGAGTAATTCGGAAACTTCCTGTGGAGTAAAAAATTCACCGCCGGATTTACCGGCATTTGATGCATACATGGTCATTAAATATTCGTAGGCATCGCCAAAAGCGTCTATCGTATTATCTGTAAAAGTTCCTAATTGCAGACTATCAATTGCATCTAAAATTTTAACTAGGTTTTCATTGCGTTTGGCGACTGTGCCACCTAGTTTATTTGAATTGACATCCAGATCATCAAACAGTCCTTTAAAATCACTTTCGCTTTCTGTACCCTTGGCAGAATTTTCAATATTTTTAAATACTGCTGCCAATGTTTCATTTAAATTTTCATTATTTTTTGATTTTTTACGAACGTTTTCAAATAACTGGCTGGGAAGAATATAAAACCCTTTTTCTTTTACTGTATCCTTGCGGCCAAATTCAGCATCTTTATTGGAAAGTTTTACATAATTAAATTCCTTATTTCCAGCGCGCCGTTCTTCAGCATTTAGATAGTTGGTCAAATTTTCACTAATGAAACGATAAAATAAAAAACCAAGCACATATTGCTTAAAATCCCAACCGTCCACGCTTCCACGTAGGTCATTAGCCATCTGCCAAATTGCTCGGTGCAATTCTGCTCTTTGTTGCTCTTTTGTCATTATTGTATCTTTTTCGGTTAATAAATGCTCAAATCCTATACAGTTTTTTGGCTTTTCAGGAAAACTAGAAGCGCGCAAGTATATATTTAGGAAATCATCCCCTGTAAATCTGTAAAAAATTGGATCGCCGCATCAGTAGCCTGATTCTATAAAAAATCATATTAGACTTAGTTATGCATACAATAGTCAATATCCCACATAAAACAACCGATAATACAAACATAATTATCAAAATATTACCTTCTAATTTATGATAACCGAGTCCAAATATTTCAGTTAATTCACGTAAAAATTCTAAATATTGTATTAGATAATCAACCAATAACAAAGTAAAATTTAACAACCCACTCCATAATGGAATACCAAATAGATTATTCAAGCAGAGGCTTAAATAAAATAGAATCAATGTAATCCCACCAGTGTACATTACAACAGAAACAAATAGCGTAATAAAAAGAAAATTTATAACCGGACCAAGCGGGATAAAAGATTCAAACCAATAAAGGCAGATAGGTAGGGTAAAAAGCCAAGAGAAAAACGAAATCTTAAACGCTAAAAGACAATTCTCATAAAACTGTCGCATATCCCATCTTTTCTTACCTTCATTGTTCTTATTTAATTTTTCTATTAATTTATCGCTTGAATCACCGGTACCGATTTGCATCGCAACATAAATACCAAGCACAGCGGAAAAACTTAACTGAAAACTAATATCAAAAATTGAAAGTGGAAAAATAATCAAAATTATTAAAATTGCACAAAGTAAAGCGTTAACACGTGAAACTGGAAAAATAGAAACTTCGCCACAAACAAAAATTGAAATTGCAATAAATGCGCGTAAACTTGGAATACTCCAACCACAAAGCATTATGTAACCAAACGTTGCCAGTTCTGCTACGAACAACGCTGGGATAAGCGCTGTATAACGATTTATAATCATTATACTTTGCGAAAAAATAAATTTCGCAAGTTTATAAAAAGCATAAAAAACAAGACATACATGCAGTCCGGAAATTACAAGCAAATGAGCTGTTGATGTTTCGCGGAATAATAATTTTATATTTTCGTTTATTTCTGATTTTTCCCCTAGTAGTGTTGCCAATAGAAGAGATAAATTTTCAACTTTTGAAGGCGTGAGCTCTTTTAAGCGTTTTATAAATTCCTTTTTCCATGAAAGCTCTAGTTTTACAGAATTATAGCCTTCACTTCGCAAAACAAAAACTTCTCGCACCTGCCCATAACCAATAAAACCATTTCGCATCAGATAACGTTCAAATGACGAGGACTTACTTTTATATAAAAATAAGTTCTCGTCATTTTGTAAAAACTTAACTTTCGTACCGTCTAAATTAAAAAAAATCCGTGAACCAATATTGAGATTTTCTGAATCATGTTGCCATGGCAAATAACGCGTTGTTAAACGAAATTTCCCAAACTTCGTCTCTAAAATTAAAACTACATTCTCATTACTATCATAGCTTTTCTCTATAATCTTACCTAAAACCTGCTCCCCAAAAGCATCTGGGTTAAAATTATGATTTTTACCTGTTACAAAAAACATCTGCGTAATAATAACAACAACTATCGCGGATATTAGTTGAATCGTTTTAAGCATAACAAAAAATGTTTGTAAAAACTGGAATTACTTCTCTGGGAAACTCAAGTAACAGGAACATATATATTGTTAAAAAATCCTTGCATTTCGTTACCTTAATACATATAGCCCCGACCCTTTAGCCATGAATACAATATGGTAAACGAACCCTCCTTCTACCAATCTACCAAGAAGGTAAGTTTTCACATCTTCACATTACCCCTTATGAAACATTATATTCTATACACCATCACAACCACTGTACTATTTATTGCAACCGCTTGCTCATCATCCCAAGCTGTCTCACCAAGCAATCCACTCACTAACGACGAAGTCTCAGCTGTAAATTATTCCGTTACTTGGCTTGATAATAGTGTTGGTTTTCTCACCAACCAAGAACTTAATAATTATCTAAACCAAAAAATTTTACCGCGCCTGAAAAACGGTGCAGCACCGGCAATGATGAATCAAAACGAAGCTGACAATCTCACCAATTTGAAATGGCAAATTTACACTTTAAACTCCGATAATATCAGTGCATTTTCAATTGGTAACGGCGTTATTGTAATTTCCAAAGGTTTATTTAAATCACTAATTTCAGAAGCAGAAGTTGCTGCCATTATCGCACATGAAATGTCACATCAAATTCTTGGCGATACACGCACTGCCCTCAACACTTCAATGAAAGAAAACAAACCACAGGTTTTCTATTTCCCAATTGAAAACGAATTAGCTGCTGACAAACTGGCGATTTCAATCCTGTATAATGCAAAATACCCATTAAGCGCATCGCTGACTGCTTTCCCTAAAGCATATCGCCTAAATACGGACGCAATTTCAGGTAATAATAATGCTGTTAACGAAGCAATTATAAATGAACGTATCACAGCAATTCGCCAAGCCCTTCAAAAACAAGGACTTTCCGCATTGTTGCAAGTTAAAGGCAACACAACAGAATTAAAAACAATACAACAAAAAATTAAATAATAACCTTTATATATAAGGACTATATTTCTATGAGCACAAAACACTTAGATAAATTTTTCGCAGCAAAATCACTCGCACTAATTGGAGCGTCAAACCGTCCGTCTTCTGTCGGTTCAACTATTATGAAAAACCTATTGGACGCAGGGTTCCAAGGCAAAATTTTTCCTGTTAATCCAAAAGGCGAACTTATCCATGGCGTGCAATCATTTACGAGTGTCGCAGCCCTACCGGAAGCTCCTGATCTCGCTGTCCTAGCGATTCCACCCGCTGCCGTCCCATCAACAATCGAACAGCTTGGACAAAAAGGAAATCATGCTGCAATTGTCATATCTGCCGGATTAAATGCTATTGATGCAAATACAGGGATTAATTATCAACAACAAACTTTAGAATTCGCACATAAATACGACATGCGCGTCGTTGGCCCTAACTGCTTAGGATTGCTTGTGCCACGCATCGGTTTGAATGCAAGTTTTAGCGCTTGCTCAGCAATTAATGGCAAAGTTGCTTTTATATCACAATCTGGCGCACTAGCTGTTTCAGTTTTGGATTGGGCAAAAACAAACGATATTGGCTTTTCTCATTTGATTTCAATTGGCGACGCTTGCGATCTAAGATTCCCTGATATTATAGAATATCTTGCAGACGATCCGGAAACGAATGCTATATTTATGTACATAGAATCAATTCATGATCGTGAAGAATTCATGCGCTCAGCCCTCAAAGTATCCAAGAAAAAACCTCTCTTCGCTATTAAATCCGGACGCGTTGCAGAAGGGGCGGCGGCGGCGGCTTCGCATACAGGCGCTCTTGCTGGCGGTGATGATGTTTATGATGCAGCATTTGAACGTGCCGGTGTACAACGCTTAGAAGACCTTGAAGATATGTATGCTGCAGTTCAATTTCTTGCTTACCTTCAAAAAGTAGGTGATGAAAATTTAACAATTTTAACGAATGGTGGCGGCCCAGGCGTACTTGCCGTTGATGCGCTAATTAAATCAGGTGGTCATCTTACTAAACTTTCCGATGATACAAAAGCAAAACTTGATACCGTACTCCCAGCAACTTGGTCACATGCAAACCCAGTTGATATTATCGGAGATGCTCCGGGCGATCGCTATGCAGAAGCTTTAAAAATTTTATACAAAGCCCCTGAGGTTAAAGACATTTTGGTCATGTATGTCCCAACCGGAATTACATCCGGCCTTGAGGTTGCCGAAAAAATTCTATCTGCAGAAGCAGAAGAAAAAAGTAATCGCATTTTCGGCTGTTGGGTTGGCGGTGACATTGTAAAATCAGGACTGGAACTATGGCGTGAGGCGAAATTACCTTGTTTCTATTCTAGCGAAAAAGGTGTGCAAGCCTTTATGACTGTAGTCAAGTCACAAGAGTTATTGCGCGCGCGTAATACACAAGACGTCAAAAAACCAGAAGTGTTACCAGTAAAAAAAGACGAAGCACGTAAAATTATTCAAAATGTTTTGAATAGTGGCCGTTCAATTCTAACAGAAATGGAAGCAAAGGAAGTTTTTTCGCTTTACAATATCCCTGTTGCATTAACGAAAATTGCGAAAGATGGTGACGACGCAAAAAGAATTGCAAGCGAATTGAAAGCGCCGTTTGTTGTAAAAATCTATTCAAAAGATATAGTGCATAAATCAGATGCCGGCGGCGTTGTTGTTGGAGTTAAAACACCGGATGACGTCAAAGCAGTAACGGACGAAATGTTAACACGTATTGGGAAGAATTTTCCAAATGCAAAATTAGACGGTGTGGTAGTGCAAGAAATGATAGTCAAGAAAAATCCACATGAAGTCATTGTGGGCTTAACGACCGATCCGATATTCGGACCTGCGCTAATGGTTGGAACCGGTGGAACGGCGGTTGAAATTATCAAAGATAGCCAAATCGCGCTACCGCCTCTAAATAAAGCCCAAGCATTATCAGCTTTATCAAAAACAAAAATTTACGATTTGTTAAAAGGGTATCGCGATAGACCTCAAGCAAAAATTGATGATATTGTACAAACGATAATTCAAGTCGCACAGTTAGTGATTGACCTTGAAGAAGTTGTTGAATTGGATGCTAACCCGCTTCTAGTTGATGAACATAACGCAATCGCAGTTGATGCGCGTATCGTAGTGAAAACACAAGAACAAGGTAAGCAAAGATTAGCTATTGTTAATCAATAACAATGCGTAGGGGCAGAACTCTCATTTTCTGCCCCTTGCATTTATTTTTCTATTTTTAAATCTTTTTTTCTCGCCCGCATGGCTCAGTGGTAGAGCACCACCTTGGTAAGGTGGTGGTCGTGGGTCCGATTCCCACTGCGGGCTCCATTACAGTTATTTTATGTTAATCGACAGGGCTCTCTTAGGAAACATACTTACAGTTCTTTTACAAACAGAATCGAGTTATACTTCTATTACTGACGAGTTACGCCACTCGCTAGGAATTAGAAACGATAACGAAGTAGATAGATTGAATGGGCATATCACAATTTTAGAAGATCTTAATTACGTTAAAAGGCACGAAGTTGATCGCGAAAAACTTCGCCTCACTTACGACGGCTATCAAGCACTGCCTAATTTCGGTATTAATGTGGAAATATATTCGAACTAAAAGCTATGGAAGCTAAGTTCTATTCTAAAGACGATAATAACAATGTAACTTGTAATCTCTGCCCTCACAATTGTAAAATCTACGAAGATAAAATTGGATTTTGTGGCGCACGAAAAAATATCAATGGCATTCTCCAGGCCATGAATTACGGACAATGCACCTCGCTCGCGCTCGACCCAATAGAAAAAAAACCACTTTATCATTTCCACCCACACAGCAAAATCCTTTCTTACGGAAGTTTTGGCTGCAATATGAAATGTAGTTTTTGTCAAAACTGGACTATTTCACAATCAGCACCCAAAACAGAATTTATTTCACCGGAAAAGTTAGCACGGTTTGCAAAAGAAACAGCAGATAATATCGGCGTAGCCTTCACCTATAACGAACCGCTTATTGCAATTGAATACTTAATTGATGCAGCAAAAATTATTAAACAAAATGGGCAAAAAATCGTCGTTGTTACAAACGGTAATATTAACCCAGAACCATTTGAAAAAGTTCTATCATTTGTAGATGCTTTTAACATAGACATGAAAGCATTTAATGAAGATTTCTACGAAAAATACGGCGGCGACCTTGAAATAGTAAAGCAAAATATCAAGCGTGCAAGCAAATCCACTCACGTAGAAATTACAAATCTAATTATTCCAGACGAAAACGATAGCGAAGAAGAAATGACAGCGCTTTCAACTTTCCTTGCAAATATCTCAAATGAAATTCCACTGCATATATCACGATTTTTCCCACAACATAAAATGCTAAATAAGCAACCAACTCCTCTTGAAACAATCCATCGTCTCTCAGACATCGCCCGTAAAAAATTAAAACATGTTCATGAAGGCAATGTATGATTATAGTGCACAATTTACAATGCACAATGTACAATTACCATCCCTACCTACCCTCCCTGAAAAATACGTTAAATGAAAAAAAAAACGTAACCATGAATTACTCGCTTGATGTTGTGGAGAATGACAATTGTGCATTGTAAATTGTGAATTGTACATTAACATCATATTCTAATGAGAAATGATTTGAAACTAACAACGATTTAACTAGCGCTTTTAATATTTTAAAATAGGCACAAAATATTGTGTATAGCGCATGGATTTATCACATATTCAAATACCTTTAGACACACCACTAAGTAGCATTGGAATATTTTTTCTTCTCGCCTGCATTCCTATTTTTCTATTATGCTTTACTTCGTTTATAAAATTAAACATTGTGTTTAATATACTGCGTAATGCACTAGGGGTTGGACAAATCCCTTCAGCGGCGATTGTATTTATTATGTCAAGTGTTCTCTCTATTTATATATTTTCGCCTACGCTCAACGAAATGCAAGCTTCTATAACGCAAGTTTTAAATTCAAAATTTAAAACCACCACTTCACAAACCGCATCACCATCTGTGAAAAAATCAAATTATAGTTTAGACAAATTAACTTTTGGCGATTTATCAGAATTAGCTGACACAATAATAAATCCTTTAAAATTATTTCTTATTAAAAATAGCCGCGTAAAAGAGCGTATATTTTTTGCGCTCCTAAAAGAAAAGAAAATAAATCAAAATACTACGACAATATCTATCCCCTGTAACACTGATATTGTTGACGCAAACTGCGAAATTCCCGGCGAAACACTTTGGACATTAACGCCAGCATTTTTAGTTTCAGAACTTAGAATGGCGTTCATTATTGGCTTTATGTTGTACGTCCCATTCTTGGCTATCGATTTAATTATCGGAAATATTTTACTAGCTTTGCATTTTACTATGCTTAGCCCGCAAGTTGTTTCATCTCCGTTAAAAATTTTATTATTTGTACTGTCGGACGCGTGGTATCTACTTTGCAAAGGATTGGTGTTGTAAAATATGAGAGTAAGATAGAGTAATCTCAAACCATTATTATGGCAATTATTATATGATTGAAATTTTATTGGAAGGAATCATTATCGTACTCACCATTTCCGGAATAATTCTCGGTTCAACAGTTATCGTCGGATTAGTTTGCGCTATTGCGCAGACAGCAACACAAATTCAAGAACAAACAATATCTTTAGTTGGCAAATGGGTTATAACTATAATTGTATTTTTAATTCTTGGTGATTGGATGAACGAAATGCTGATAGAATTATTTACAAAAAGTTTAGAATTTAAGGTGCAATAATGGCGCTTACTTTCTTTCTAATTTTTACACGTATTTTTGCATTTTTAGTTTGCCTAGATACCATAAAGAAATATTTAAAAATATCCGGTATGGTTGCTATTTCTCTGGCTTTAAGTATATTTTGTATTTCCCTAATTAATACCCCAACTATTACTAAGAATAATTTTGAAATTGCTTATTTGGTATTACATGAAATTTATATAGGTATTTTATTAGCCTTACCTCTCGCCTTAAGCATTGAATGCTATGCAATTGCAGGTAAAATTTTTGATACTAGCAGAGGTGCACAACTCGCCGAACAACTGTCCCCCGGTTCAATAACTCACCAATCAATTTGTGAAAACATCTTCATATTGCTTTGCATTGTTATTATTTTTGAAAATAGCAATTATCAATTTTTTCTAGATAATTTATTGGAAACATTCTTTTCACTTGGCATTGGTAATGTTTTAACTGCCCCTAAGTTTGATATTTTAGAAATTATAACGATCTCTGCACTAGCCATCAAAAACGGTATTACCCTAGCTTTCCCAGTAATTGTTATTTGTTTAGCCGCAGAATTTCTAGGAGCAGTTGTCAGCAGAATGTTTGAAAGATTGAATTTAACGATAGAAATAACAGCTGTAAAATTATTACTAGGAACCCTAACCTTAGCGATAATTTTAAATAATTATAGTTAATCAATACTGAAAAAGTAGATTTACACCGCTATGTTGAGATAAGTTGGAGCTTTCCAGTATCAACTAGTTAGTTTTTTTTGGAAGAAAAACTATAAGTCATGAATTATTAATTTAGAAGGGCAATTGTGCACTATACATTATGAATTGTGCATTATTATGAAATCATTTCCACCAACCGCAAAAAAACTAAAAAAAGCACGCGAAGATGGTGATATTGCGAAGAGCCAAGATTTAACGCGTGGAATAATTTTAACGATCGGTTTGGCATATATCTACTTTGCATTCCGCAACATTTCACCCTTACTCTCTTTTATTGAACAAGGTATAGAAATAGTAACACAGTTAAAAAATAACAATATTGATAATGATTCTAAGTTGATACTAGAACTTTTCAGGGAAATGTGTGTATTAGTTTTACGGACTATCGCCCCATTAATTTTATTAATTTCTCTTACCGCAATAATGAGCAATTTTCTCCAAGTTGGCTTTAAAATAACATTCAAATATTTTAGTCCGAAATTTGAGCGTTTTAACCCTGCAAAAAATCTAAAGAATATTTTGGGAATAAATGAAGAAAAAGCGGAGGATAAGATATTTCTAGGAAAAATATTTTACGATTTTACCAGGATTGCCACCCTTATTACTTTACTCACTATCATTGGCTATTTTACTATCACTTCCCACCTGCCTTTATTTTTCTCTAAACTTAACGCCAATAGCATATCGCAAGAATTAATTTTTCAATTTGAAATATTTACTAAAATGATTACTTCGATTTTTTTATATGTCGCAAGTATTTGCATTATATCCGGCGCAATTGATTTCATATTGGAACGCAATAAGCGCCGCAAACGCTTAAGAATGGACTTAGAAGAATTAAAACAAGAATTAAAAGAATCGGAAGGCAATCCCGAAATTATAAGTATGCGTAAACAATTGCATCGCGAAATCCTATTACATGATCTCAAACAAAATGTTCGCAAAGCTAAGATACTAGTATTAAATAAATAACTGACATTTAACAGCCAATTTGCTTAACAATATTAATGCCTTAGATTACACAATCAAACATAACCTCCAAATTGCCGACATATACTCGTACAGGCATGGTAATAAATTGTATTTATTACATTTAAATCTAAACTAATATCAATCCTATTTCCCGTTATGGCTGAACAAACAAATCCGACAATTGAACATAAGGGACTAAAAATCAATCTTATACCGAGTGATGATTTACTATATCTCTCTATTTATTGTGACCCAGGAGATTTTCAGGATAAAATTACTGAACTAGAATTATTGGAACTTCTTAAAAAAGAATCAGTTGTAGAAAAAACACTTATTCCAAACGTCATCGCAAAAATTACAAAAGACATAAACAACAGAAAAACTATTAGCTGCGTTCTCGCAAAAGGCAATCGCCCGACACCACGCTCACTTAGCGGTCGTACAATTTTATTAGTCAAACCTTACGTCAAGAAAAACCTCAAAGAGGAAGAAATAATTCGCCAAGGGCATATCAGATTTTTTGACACGATTCTCACCGACGACATCGTTGCTCGTATTTATAATGAATTACCGGAGGAAGAAGGCTTTGATATATATGGTAATACTTTAAAGAGTAGGGGTAAATCAGTTAACAAAGAAAAAATAAACTTCGATCAATCATCATTTGAACTACGTGATTCGCTTGTTTCAGATGAGTATAAAGAGTTGGTTGCTCTAAAAAATGGTTTTGTAACATCAGAAGGAAATGCGCTTACAATCAATAACAAATTCATCATTGATGGGAATGTTGATATCAAAATTGGTAATATAGAATTCGTTGGCGATATAGAAATCAATGGTTCTGTCGGTTGCGGCGCTTGCGTTATTGCATTTGGTGATATTCATGTTACCGGTGATTGCATCGGACACTTAATTAGCCAAAATGGTTCTATCTTAGTCGGTGGTACAATTGATGGCGAACAAAATACTACCACTGTTTCAAGTTTAATTGCAACCGAAGCATTAACTTCGTTACAAAACCATAGTAGTCAAGCACAGATATTTGCAGGTGGTTCCGTTACCGCACTTCGTGCTCAAAACGTTTCAATTGAAGCCTACGGCGATGTGGTAATTAAAAATGAAATTCGCAATTGCAAAATCAATACCGGCGGCAAAATTACCAGTGAAGGTTTGGTCTATGCGGGCGAATTATATACTGTACTTGGTTTAGAAGCGCTGCGAATTGGTGCAGCAAGTGAAATTGAAACAAATATTTTCATTTGCAATAGCACAGAATTCACTAAAGACTATATGAAACTTTCAAATCAAATTGCTAAAAATAAGCAACAAATAGGGATGATTAAAACTTGCCTTGGTAGATACTTAGACACGCCAGATGATATCCAAAGATTGAAAGGAAATTATAGGACACATATTGAGCAATTCTATCAAAAATATACTGCCCTACTTACTTTACAAAATACGCTTTTAGAAACGCAAAAACGTTTACGAGATCAAACTGACGACACAACAAAAGTTGCAAAAATTATTTACAGAGACAAGCTTTTCCCGGGCGTAGTTATTAAGCAAGATAAATATATTTTTAAATCACAGGAACTAAATCAAGGACCAACAAGTATAGAACTTCACCCTGGTAATAAAGAATTTACGATTATCAGTTTATAAAGGAGAAAGGTATGAGCAAAGCAAAATTAGAACATGATTTCCTATTTAATAGTATTGGTTTCGTTCAACCATATACGCCAACAACGATTGATGAATCGGTTTCCGTAAAAGAAGCAGTAAGCATAATGAAACAAAAAAATCTTGGTTGCATACTTATCGTTGATGAAAATGGTAAATTAGTTGGCATAATTTCTGAACGAGACATTTTGCACAAAGTCGTCCTAGAAGAGTTAAGCGTATATGAGCGCGTATCAACAATAATGAATATAAAACCAAAGACAACAACGATGACGTCTACAATCATACAAGTAATCAATCTAATGGTAGAAGGAGGCTATCGCCATATTCCGTTAGTTGATAAAAACGACATTCCAGTTGGAATTGTTTCAGTCCGTAGTATTATAAACTTTATCACAGCACAGATTCAGAAAGACTTGGGATTCGCAAAGAAGAAGTAGGAAATAATTTACAGTGCATAATTTCCAACCCTCTCTCAATACGATAAATTTGGAATAAAACTTAGAATTGCGGATTATTTATTTACTGTTTGTTGTTGTTGTTTTGGGGGAGGAGGAGAAGGGAATTGTGCATTATTAATTGTGAATTATACATTGTAAATTGCTCCTACAACCATTTTTTATGCTTCAAGAATAACAGCAACCCACCTGCGAGTATAAACATTAAGCTTAATACAAAGAAGTAACTATAATGCCAGTCAAGTTCAGGCATATGTTTAAAATTCATGCCATAAACACTCGCAATAAATGATAAGGGAATAAAAATAGATGAAATAATCGTTAGAAATTTAATAATATCATTGGTGTTCTTATTTAACATCGAAAAATAAATACTAGAGAGACCTTCACTCTTGCGCGAAAAATCATCCAAATCTGCTAAAATGTGAACAATACTATCTTTAACGTTAATAAAATAACTTTCATTGACATTATCTATAAATTGCCACCCCTTATTTTTCAGGGCATTTAATACTTCGATAGTTGGAGTCAAAATCCGTTGCATGAAATAAATTTCATTTTTATTTTCCTCAATTGCATACAGGACATGTTGATCACCTGTTAAAACTTTGCGTTTTAGCATTGTAATTTTATCATATTGTATATCAACAATACGCGCACAATCATCAACAATAATATCTAGTAGAGAGTACAATAAAAAATCCGACTTCTTTTTCAAGATTAGACTCGTTCCAGCGTGCATTTTAAAAATTAAATTATCAAAGAAATGTGAATCAGTTTCTTGAAATGAAATTAAAAAATTTCCTCCTAAAACAAAGCTATGCTGCGTGGTTGAAACAACACCATATTGATAACCGATATGCTTAGTACTTAAAAACAAAGTGCTGCCAATTTCCTCAAATTTTGGCCGCTGCTGCGTATCCAAAATGTCTTCTAAGGTCAGGTTGTGAATATTGAAATGATGACCAATTTTTTTAATTGTTTCTACATCATGTAGCCCCTGTACATCTAGCCAATAACAATTCTCTGAATTATGAAAATTCGGTAAATCATTTATATCAATCGTTTTCCGCTCAAATAAACCATGTTCATTATAGATTATACAATTTAAATTTACCCTATCCAGCTGCTGATCACCGACAAAACATAATTCCTCAAGCGTGGACTTCCCTAGCTTTTTTAGATGTTTTTTGCGTTTACGCATGATAACAATTTAAAAATCAACTTTACTCTTCAACTACGGCTTTCACTTCGTCCACAACCCCTGCTGATTGCGTACGTGCCTTTGATACGAATGAAAATAATGTTTCACCTCCTGTAATAACTAAGTCTAAAACATTATCTTTAACTTGAACTGCCTTTGCACGACTTGCTTGCGTATTATCACCAAAGAAGCAAGCGACAGCCATCAAGACAAAACAAATTGCTACAAGATTCCAAAAGATTTTTTTGAGAGAAAAATTAAAGGGTAACATAGTTTATAACTTAAGATTTATAGTTTAAGAATTAGAATTAAAAATTAACCGCCAACCACTAACCACTATATTTTATCGACAAAAAGTGTTTTTTTATTGAAATATTTAAAAATTTTAATAATTTGACTATTTTTCTTTGACTTTAACTACCTTAATACATATAAACTTCCGCCATTTTTCAAACACAATAATGCACAATAACTATCATAAAGGAAAGCCAAATGACTGCAATCATTAATTTTTTCAAAAGTTCTTGGGGAGAATTTAAAAAAGTTCATTTCCCTTCAAGAAAAGACACAGTCGCTATTACCATTAGAGCCGTTTTTCTAATCCTAATTTTTGCAATTCTTTTAGGTTTAACGGATTTTGCAATTGGTAGTCTTGTTGAATATGTTTTGAATACCCGTTAATTAATTTAGACAATTTAACTCTTAATTTATACTAATTATTATACTATACCTAAGGACAATGGAAACTTTTTTGAACGATGACGAGAATAATCTTTTTATTAACGATAATTCCGCAAGCGAAATAACACCCGAAACAACAGAAACTGACAGCACTGACGATGTAGCACCTCAAGAACAAACAACAACTCAAGAGGTAATCGAAGAAGATGCTGAACAGAAGCAAGCAAACAAAGAAAAACCAACTGAACAACAATTTACCGCTGAACAGCTCGCACTTCCTTGGTATGTTGTTTCAACATACTCTGGTTTTGAGCTACGTGTAAAACAAAACCTAGAAGAAAAGGTTCGTTCTGGGAAAATTGCTAAAAAGTTTGGTCGAATTTTAGTCCCTCAAGAAACAACTGATGAGCTAGTTCGCGGCAAAAAGAAAGCTGTAACTAGAAAAACATTTCCGGGATATATAATGATACAGATGCTGATTGATGACGAAACATGGCATATGTTAAACTCAATCCCAAAGGTTTCAGGATTTGTAGGTAATTCTAAAAATCCAACACCTATGTCTGAAGCTGAAGTTGCTGAATTGCTCGGTCAAGCTGAAGGAAATGTATCAGTCAAGTCAAAATCAAAAATCAAT